>CAZUCG010000055.1:0-10472 GCA_964619145.1 uncultured Lentisphaeraceae bacterium
ATCCTGCCCCGCCGGGACATCCTGCGCCGTCGTTACATCCTGGATATAGCCAGCAGCTCGGCAGGTAAAATTCACTTTGCCGGGGTTGCATTATCAGATTAGAGAATTATCTTTTGTGGTGGCTAGAAGCACAATATCTAATGTGCTTACCCGCTGGCTAGGTGTTGCGGTCAGGGGTATACCGCCAGCCTGACGAGACAGTTAAAACTAAAAAAGTTATCTTTATTATTTCTCAATCATCCAAGGAAGTATTACCAGAATGACATCTATGAAATCTGTTTTTTATTCTTTTTGCCTGCTATTATCGTTGCTTGGGATATCTTGTCTGTCGTCGAATGATAGGCAGATAAAGCTGGTCCCTAAGCCAGATCTAGCCGCTAGGCCGGTTTTGCGTGCCCGTTCGCACGTCCCCGCGCCAGCCGATTTCAAGGAGAATGTCTTTGTTGAGAAACGGGAAGCTCCACTGCCGACTGCGGAAGAGGAAAATCTGGGATTTATTCTTTATAGCCGTCCCATTACTCAGGCGATTCATCGCTCCTCGATCCCTGCTGCGGACGAGCGTGTCAGCCAGCTGAAGACCTTCGCTACACCAGGTGAGTTCGAGCCGCTGAATTTGGCTGTTTATGCTTTGCGTGACCTGGAAGACCTGCGAGTCGTGGTCACGCCATTGCGTAATGGACGGCAACTCATACCGGCCGCGAATCTTGATTTGCGACTGGTCACCGAGTGGCCGATTGGCAATCCGGCCTATACATCCAATCGGCAGAAGGCTTACCGGATGACGCCGGAGTTGTTGGAGAAGGTCACCGTCACTGATGCTAATGCGGGCGAGTCGTTGCGCTATTGGCTGAAAATCCAGGTTCCTGCCGATGCCAAGCCGGGGTTGTACAACGGCAGCTTCTTGATATTTACCAAGCAGAATGCGCTGGCGGTCGAGCTGCCCTTCACGCTCAAGGTTCTTGATTTCACGCTGTTGTCAGACCCACAGCGTGGTTATACCGCCTATTATGCCGATGGTCCCCATATGTTCCACGATGCCAGTGGTGAAAAATTGGCCCAATTCAAGCGCAACGAATATCAGGCTATGCTTGATTATGGACTTGATCAACTGCCCAATTTCAATGTCAAAAGCATTCCTGGTCCAGATGGCGGCCTGGATATCGATTTCGCGAATCCCGAGACTATCGAAACGATGCTTAGGATGGGCTTCAAGGGGCCAATCACGGTCACCAGTGGTTTTTCGCCATTCTACTATAAGTATGTCCCCGGCGGTAAGATTGGCAGTCATTTCTCGCTAACGATCATTCCTGAAGACGACACTGTTTATAAGGCTTTCAGCGTTGCGGTCCGGCGCTTCCGGGAAAAATATCAATCTTTAGGTTGGCCAGAAATTGTTATGGGTCCGGTTGATGAGCCGAGTGGTGAGACTGCTGAGGTCGTCTGTAAAATTCTCAAAGCTGTTCAGGATGGCGGCTTACGCAGTTATTTGACCAAGTCTCCGGTTGCTGGTGATGCCTCGCTCTACCGGCAATACGACTGTTTGGACATCTGGTGTTCCCAGCCTTTTGCCTTACCTTATGAACAGATTATTGCCGATGACAGCCACGAATACTGGTGTTATCCCAATCATAATGCCACTGAAATGCGTGATACGGTAGTTATGCAAAAAGGCGGCCGAATGACTTTCGGTTTCGGCTTTTGGCGTAGCGGTTACAAGGTATTAATTCCCTGGCATTGGCGTTGGGTCACTACCCGTGGCAAGGAGTTTGAGTATCTGTTTGAGCAACGGCCTTCTGGCAGTGGTAACCGTATGGATGAAGAAGGCAACATCATCCCGGCCATTTACTGGGAATGTTTCCGCGAGGGCAAAGACGACTACCGCTATCTTTACACCCTGCAGCAGACGCTTTTGCAGCGCCGAGGAAGCAAAGACCTCAGTTGCCAGAATCTGCTCAGAGAGGCTGAAGCGCTGATCCAGGAAATTTGGGATGACATCCAAGTCCAGCAGAAGTACCTCGGCTACAATGTTTGGAGCGACGGGCAATTCGATGTCTATCGTTGGAAAATGGCCGGGTTGATTTCGGCTTTGCGCAAATATCCGTCTCTAGACAGCAAAGTTGTATCGCCGTCGGTGCTTGCTCGGGTCGTTGCTGCCGATGTTGACAAATCCGCAGACGACATCTTCAATAGCCCCGATGTGGAAAAAATCATCTTGGGCAAAGATGATTTTGCCGGTTGGTTGCCGCAAAACAGCGAAGTCACTGCTAGTGTTATGACGTCTGAAGAGGCGACCCAGCCCGGTCGTTTCCAGCGCCTCCACTTCTTGGTTGACCACAAGGTCGATGGCGGCGGAGAGGCCGGCAAATATCCGATTGGCTGGCCGCGCACCCGCAAGGATTTTGCCTCGGGCGAGATTATTCTGCAGGATTATGATTACCTCGCCCTGAGAGTGCGCATTGACTCTGACCGCAACGAAGTCGATGATGACAACACGCCGGTGACCATCAATTTCCGCCTGCACCCGGGGGAGAACAGCGCCCCGCCGAACAAGGATTTTCCGATCAACCTCGGTGGCGAGCAACTCTTGTGGCTGACGAAGGTTATTCCAGTTAGTGAGATGCTGGCCGGTCAAGCGGCTGAAAATCTGTCTTTGGCGCATATCCAGTTCGTTATCTCTGAGTCGAACTACAAGCACGGCACGAATTTGATTATTGACCTCAGTGAAATCGCTCTACTGCGCAACAAGTACCCGGTTATTGAACGCGTTGACACACCGAACGGGATATTTCTGCCGGCCGACAAGTTGAGCATACCAGTTACGCTGTTAGGGCGGCCGGGGCCGGAATTCACTCTTCGCGCGGCCTTGAAGGACAGTAAGGGCACAGAATTGGTGGGCGTTGCTGAGTCTTTGCAGCCGGATGGCCGGCTGACAACGCTGAACTTGCCTTTGGGCGGGCTGCAGGCAGCGACTTATCAGCTGCAGCTCAGCGTCGTCGATCAAACCGGCAAAACCGTCTCTGAGAAAACTCAGAAATTAGACGCCCTCGATTTCTTTTAAGCCGTGTTTTGCTGCACTTCCCCTGAAACAGTCAGGGCTGCCGAGACTGAGGCATTTTATTTTGCCTGGAGACTCGGCCGCATCTGGGCAGGGGATTGTCTTCGCCGTTGCCGACCTGCCTCAGCCGCTTTTCTGTTCGGCTGAGGGTCGCGGCCAGAGACGATTTATAGATTATCGCGCAGCAAGATCTGCTGCGTACAGAACCTGAGCAAAAAAAATACTCTCGCATTGGCTTGCAAACGTTTTTGCCAGCATTATAGTTTTATCTGACGTTTGGGCAGCGAGATTGTTACGCTGATTTCCGCTGTGCCGTTTCTTGCTCATCGGCGAGGTCTCTTTAATTGTGTAACACCGTCTGTTAGGTATTCGGGTCTAATCGTAATATCAGGAGGGATGACGTATGAAGAGAATTCAACCCTTGCGTAGTGCGCGCTTGGCAGCAGCCTTTTTTACTCTTATTGAGCTACTGGTCGTAATCGCTATTATTGCGGTATTGGCGTCGATGCTCCTGCCAGCGCTGAGCAAGGCTCGGCAGGCCGCAGCCTCAATCACCTGCATCAATAATCTGAAGCAGTGCATTACGGCGCAAATTATGTACAGCCAGGATAATGCTGATTTATTCCCCAAGCATATCTTCAGTGAAGAGCGCAATGGCAGTACATACTATGGTTATTGGACAAGAGAGCTGGCTGCTAATGGATATATAGATAACATTGTGAATTTGCGAGCCCCTACTTTCTTGAATTGCACCAACGGCGGTTGGCAGGCCAAATATATAGCCGCCAAATCTTATTCTTGCACTTGGTCGTATGGTATGATCCCGGCGTTGTTAAGCGGAAGCCTGAAATATATCAACATCCACAGCCCGGCGGTGAAAAAACCCTCTTCGCGATTACTGCTGGCAGATGCTGGTGGGACGAATTGTTATTGGATTGCCGGCGGCTTGGCCTTTTCACCAACTACGGTGTACCACACGGTGGATGACATCCCGGCTTTCCATCTCCGCCACGGCGACAGAGGAAATGCGGCTTTCGTCGATGGACGAGTTGAATCGTTGACGCCGGGAGCACTGCTGAAACACGTCAGGGCGGTAAATTTCCAGTCCCGTCTGCATTACTATCCTGGTAGTATGCTGACTGGGTTTGACCGTAGCAATTATATTCAAATCCGATGAACATCGTGTTTCAACTGCACTGCTGTCAGAGAATTGTTGTGATGAAACTGCTGCGCCGAGTAGGCGCAGGCAGGCTGTGCCCAATATTTGCTTTGGTTCTGCTGGGTGGGCTGTCAACCGCAGCCGCGACGGAGTTGCTCAGCATCTTTCCAAACTACCGTTTGCAGCTCACCGACCGGCAGCGAAAAAATCCCAATCTCTTCCGGCTCGAGGTAGAAGAGCGGCCGCTGGTTACCGCCTGTCGGGTATTCTTGGATGAGCACGACGGCCGTCGTGCTGTGGAAGGCTCGGCCCCCGAATATGAATTCTCCGCTGATACGTACACGTCTCAGCGGTCTGTGCTTGGCAAACAGGATGGCGAGGCGGTAGCTTTGGCCAGCCGAACGCTGCGGCTGACCGCCAAACAGCTTACGGTCGCCATCGCAGTCAAGGTGCACCGGCCGCTGACTCTGGCCAGTGGTATGGGGCTGTGCGAGTTGCTGCAATTGCCGGTCTCGTCATTGCGCCTGGTCACCCTCGAGGCAGTGTCGCTGGATGGCCATCAGACGAGGACCATCATCCCGCCGGAGTACGACAAGGCGGTCTGGGGTTATCGGCACGGGGCCTGCAAAGAAATCACACTCATTCTGGAGGATCATCGGGTGGTGATTTCTTCTGCCGATGCGAGTATCTTCTTTAATCATTACGGTGGCCGAGAGATCGAAATCTCTGTGCGTCCACGCCTGAAGTCCTACAAACTGACCCTGGAGGCCGAAGATGTTCTTAACTGGAATTACTACATCGCCATCAGCAAAATTACGCAATAGGGTATCTGCGACGCTACTGCTGTTTATGTTTAGCAGCGTCAGTTGGCTGACGGCTTCGACGCCGTCGCCTTCTTCTGACAACCTCATCAGTGATGAGTATTTCCGCCCCCAGTTGTCCTGGCAGGGCCCCGAACGGCTGTGGACCACCTACCCGAAGTTAGAGAATTTTGTTGTCCAGG
Source organism: uncultured Lentisphaeraceae bacterium (assembly GCA_964619145.1). Taxonomy (GTDB): domain Bacteria; phylum Verrucomicrobiota; class Lentisphaeria; order Oligosphaerales; family Oligosphaeraceae; genus JAAZIZ01. Next base: position 5,218 of record CAZUCG010000055.1, read on the forward strand.
ACGGGATTTGCAAGCTCACTCCTACAGCGGAGGGGAAGCGCAATCACGCCGGCATCCCCATCTCCATTGGCTATGAGACTGCTGTTGAGTTCGAACTGAGTCTGACTTACCGCTCGACGGGGAAGAATTTCTTGACTTTTACCTTCACTCACGCTGAACATCGAATCGAAAAAGGCGGCTATAACGAGGCTCGCTTACCTGAAAGCCCGGAGTGGACGAGCTATAAACGGACCTTCAAACGTCCGCCCGAGAGCTATGGCATCAGCTTGCAATTCTTTTGCGATAACGGCTCCCTGGAATTGCAAGACCTCAAGGTAATACCAATTGATCCCCAGGATAGCAGCGGTAAGCCGTTAATCTTGGCCGGCAAAAAAGTCGAGACCATCTGGTACCGGGAGGGATTCTATAACTTCTGGGCAGCAAAACTCCTGCGTAGTCAGATTTTTCGTCTGGGTGGCGAGCTGCTGCCGATGCGTGTAGGCGAAGGGCCGGGCATCAATATCGGTGTCGTGCCAACCTCGGCAGTCAAGTCTGGTGGCTGTGAGTTGACTATCCGCTCTGGTGCCGCCGATATCGCTGGCTTACGCCCCGGTGGCGTGGCTCTGGGCGCTGTGGAGCTGTTGAAAAAACTCGGCGTGATATATTATACCCCGCTGCTGTTTTCTATTCCGACAGAGCTCTCTGCCGCTGCCGGGCGGGTAGTCGTGAATCCAGCTATACCTATGCGCTATCCTTCACGTTTGCAATGCCCGGAACTGTTGGGTTACACTACAAGCACTGAAATGGCCCAGTATCGGAAGATCGGCCTGTACCGCGCCCACGGCCATAGTGCACCGAGATTCCTGCCTTATGACGAGTTCCATACCACTCATCCGGAGTATTACGCCTTGCAGGAAGATGGCCTGCGCAGAAAGTCCGCCCGCGGCGATGTTCATTTCTGTATGTCCAATCAGGAGGCGATTGCCATCATTGCTGGGCGGCTGGCTGAGTTTATGCGCTCTGAGCCAAATGCGACTTATTTTCCGTTTTTTCCCGGCGACGGCGGTAATCTGCATTGCCGTTGTGAGGCCTGTGCCAAGATGGGCGCTAATACCGGCGAACGCAATATCGCTTGGGTGAATGCCATCGCTCGACGGTTGAAAGACGAATTCCCCGACAAGATTATTCCGACCTACGCCTATGTCGATTCGCGCTTCCCGCCGCAGACGATTTTTCCGGAGAGCAATGTCCTGCCGGTCTATTGTCCGTATGAGCCGGTCTGGAAGAATCACCTGATTACGGATCATCCCGCCAATGCGCAGGGGTTAGCTGATTTAGCAGCCTGGGAAAAAGCCTGCCCTGGTCAGATGGCGGCGTTTGTCTATCCTAGTTCCTGTCGGGAGCGGCTGAATATCTGGCCGGCATTCTATGCAAATTATGCCAAGTACAAGCGCTTTGCCGAGAACGGCTATCGTTCTATTGAATATTGTGGTATGAGCCCGATCAATGGCAACGGTGCCATCCCAGCTGCCAATAACTTCTGCGACTTGTCAATATACGTCTTGGGTAAAGTCATCATCGACCCATCCACCGAGGTGGAAAAAGAGATTGACCGCTTTATGCATTTCTATTACGGGGCGGATGCCGCCACGGCTATGCGGCGCTATTTTGACCTTATCCACGCGGAAGTAGTGCGGCGAGACTGGGAGCAGAATACCGAGAAGACGGTCCGCGGTCTGGTGACGCCCGAACTGGCCCGGCAAGGATATGCTTGTTTTGCCGAGGCCGAGGCAAAAGCGAGCGGCGATTACCTACGCCGGGTGCGCAAGGAGAAAATGTATTTGCTCTGGCACGATTTAACCGACAATTGCCGCGGTAATGGCCGTATTTCCGCTGCAGAACTCCCGGAATATTCCGCCAAACTGGCTGAATTTTGTACTATTGCCAAAAACGAAGGCGCTTCTTACAATACCATTCCCTATAACAGCTGGTTCTGGGATACCGCCATCCTCAGACTCGAGGAAAAGGGCATCTGGTATAATGACCCGACGGTGCAGGAATTGTTGAAAGACCCTGAGCAGACACTGTTGAAATATACCCCACGTGTGCAGAAGTCGGTACCAGATGGATGGTATATCGAGAATGGCGGCTTGTTGGGTGGCGAACGCAGCAACACTTCGTGGCTGGCACCGGAGTCGTTCTGGGCTACCTTCCTGCGCCGCCCGACTTCGGGTTTGGGGACCGTGCAGATGGTCGTCGAGCTGGAGATTGCTCCAGCTGGCGGTGCGGTACTGCGGATTGTCGGTATCGATAACGAAAAAACTGACCAAGGCGATACTGTTATGGAGCTCAAGGTCAATTCCACCGTCGTTTATCAGGGCAAAGTCCCTTGGCGGAAAGACTCGTGGGATTCTGCTGACTTTACCGTCCCTCCGGGCGCGCTGGTGGCCGGCAGCAATACCATCTATCTGTTGAATTTGACCGCTGACACCGAAGTGGACGGTCCTGGTGGGGCAAACTACGTCTCCAGCCGCAACTACTATTGGGGGTGGTTCGGCATCAAGGAAGCAACCGTGAGCTTGAAAAAATGACCGTGCAGGCAGAAGAGCCGGGTTGAGAGAGGGTGTTTTCTCATCAACCCGGTTGAGCTTCAACTGGAAAGATTACAGCCCGTAGCGAGAACTGCTGCCCAAACCTTCTTCGATCCGCAGCAACTCATTGTACTTAGCGGTGCGTTCGCTGCGGGATAAAGAACCGCATTTGATTTGCCCGGCCTCACTGCCAACTGCCAGGCCAGCGATAAAACAGTCTTCGCTTTCGCCAGAACGGTGGCTGACTACGGTTCGATAGCCAGCCTGTTTGGCCATAGCAATGACTTCCAGAGTCTCACTGAGGGTGCCAATCTGATTGAGCTTGATCAAGATGGCATTGGCACAGCCATACTCAATGCCACGCTGCAGATAAATCGGGTTAGTGACGAAAAGGTCATCGCCAACCAGTTGACAGCGTCCATTTAACTGTTGGGTCAGCTCTTTCCAGCCGTCCCAGTCATTTTCTGCCATCCCATCTTCGATCGAATCGATCGGATATTGCCGCACCAGCGAACAAAGATATTCCACCTGCTGACTAGCATCGCGCAGCTGTCCGTTTTTGCCTTCAAAACAACGACTGTCATAAAGGCCATCCTGATAAAACTCTGAAGCCGCACAATCCAAGGCTAGGGTCACCTGTGAGCCAGTCTGGTAGCCCGCCTTCTCGATGGCCAGCAATAAAGTCTCCAAAGCATCTTCATTAGAGCGCAAGTCTGGGGCGAAGCCGCCTTCGTCACCGACTGCGACACTCAAGCCTCTCTTTTTCAAAATACTCTTCAACTGCTGAAAAATTTCTGCTCCCATCCGCAATGCTTCTCGAAAGCTACTGGCTCCGATTGGTCGCAGCATAAATTCCTGGAAGGCTAATGGTGCCGGTGAGTGTGAACCGCCATTGATCACATTCATCATTGGTATTGGCAAGCAACAAGCTCGAATGCCGCCCAAATACTGATGCAATGGTAAATTGCGGAATTGTGCTTCGGCACGGGCACAAGCCAACGACACCGCCAGGATAGCATTGGCGCCGAGCTTGCTTTTGTCTGGACTGCCGTCCAGGTCGCAAAGGCGTCGATCTATTTCGGCCTGCGAGCCGGCATCCATTCCCAAAAGGACTGGCCGGATCTTTTCATTTAGGCCTGCCAGAGCCTTGAGTACTCCTTTACCAAAATACCGTTGCATATCACCATCGCGCAATTCCAGCGCTTCGTGTTCGCCGGTAGAAGCACCGGATGGCACAATTGCTCGGCCCCAGCTTCCTCCTTCTAAATGCACTTCGGCCTCAAGGGTCGGGATGCCTCTGGAATCTAATACCTCGCGCCCCAATAACTCTCGGATAGTTGACATTTCTGGCTCCTTTGTTTGTGCTTCGTGCTTTGCTTTTTGAAGGCTAAGACAATTTTAACTTACTGTATTTTACTTCTCGCTGTCCATTCTGGCCTCGCCATTGGTAAAACCTAAGCCAGTGTTTTCCAGCTGCTGAGGGGCACACGAAATACCGTCGCAGTCAAAAAAACCGAATCGCAATGTCGAATGGCGAACAAAGATAGGAAACAAGCTACAGGACAATATTATTGCAGATTTGCGGTTTGTCAATTCCAGTGAGGGGAAATCGGTTGCGGCAATGGAAATTTAGAACGCCAAGCGGGTTATACCCAGCTATTTCAGCTGCTGGCTGAAATGTGGTATTTGTTGCCAAAATTGGCAAAAACGACTTCTGGCGGTTATAGTAGAGGGTTAGCGAAATTCGTTTTTTTGGAAAAATCACATCCTCCAGCAAGGAAAGGCTATTATGTCCCAAGTATATGTAGGTGATACAGTTCAACGTCTGAGAAAGAATTTTACGCTTATAGAGTTATTAGTCGTCATTGCTATTATTGCCGTTCTAGCCAGTATGCTTTTGCCGGCTTTGAGCAAGGCCCGAGCCAAGGCACGGACTATCACCTGTTCTTCGAAGCTCCGTGATATCGGCTTGGCCCAATTGATGTATGCGAATGATAATGAAGGAATAATTCCACCCTATCGCGATTACGCGACGCCAGAGAAGTTCTGGTATCTGTTGACTCAAAACGGCGGCTTCCTGACGCCATATCTTGGTACTGGTGTAGATTCGTCCTCCCAGTACATCGGCTATGCGGATACTGCATACAAGATCAAGAGTCGGTTGATTTGTCCGGATGCAGTTCCCCGGACAGGCAGCACGGCCGTTTTTGCGTACGGTTTCAACGACCATTTTTTCAATCCCGGTCTTGGTGGCGGGCCGGCGGCTCAGAAGGACAACAATTGGCGGCATCCTTCCGAGACCGTGATGTTGGGTGAGACCATAACCGGTCCGCATTTCAACTACGGCAATCCCGTGGATACCACTTGGTCATCGCTGTTGCCGCTGGATATGCGGCATAACAATGCGGCCAATTTTTCCTTTTGCGACGGACACGTGGCGTTGCAAAGATTCAATGAAGTGCCCTGGCGTCCAAATGGTTACTTAAAGCCATTCTGGTTCCCGCTGGCAAGAAAGTGAAGTCGTGGATAATTTTTGACCTGGCTGGCAGTATACTCTATCTAGGCCCCATCCCAAAAGGTAACAGAGATTGTTTTGTCCGCAGATTACGCAGATTTTATTGATTTTTGGCAGATTTTCAAAATGATCGTGGCATTTTTCGTAAAAGCTGTGTTTTAGCGGCTGCG
>CAZUCG010000056.1:0-10370 GCA_964619145.1 uncultured Lentisphaeraceae bacterium
CCAAAACAGCAAAGGAACGACAATGATCGTCACTACCAAGGAATTATTTCAAGTCGCATACGGTAAATATGCCATTGGTGCGTACAATATCAACAACCTCGAACAGTGTATGGGACTTTTCCGAGGCAACATCGACAGCAAAGCTCCTTTTATTATCCAAATCAGCAAAGGTGCTCGCGCCTATACCAACAAATTGATGCTGGAAGGTATCATCCGCTGCGCAGACGAAATTTTCCCGGAAGCCATTTTCGCGGTTCATCTTGACCACGGTGACGAAGCCACTTGTATGGACTGCATCAACAGCGGTTTCTACAGCTCAGTGATGATTGATGCCAGCAGCCATCCTTTTGAAGAAAACATCGCCATCAGCAAACGCGTAGTCGATGCCGCTCACGCCAAAGGCCTAGTGGTCGAGGCTGAGCTCGGTCAGCTCGGTGGCGTGGAAGAGCACGTCTCGGTCAGCGAATCCGATGCCAAGCTGACCGACCCAGCCCAAGCGCAGGAATTTGTCGAGCGCACTGGCGTTGACAGCTTAGCTTGCGCTATCGGCACCAGCCACGGCGCTTTCAAATTCAGCGGCAACCAGGGGTTGCACTTTGATGTCTTGGCAGACATCCAGAAACGCCTACCCGGTTTCCCGTTGGTAATGCACGGCTCCAGCTCTGTTCCGCAAGACGAAGTAGCCCGCATCAACGCCGCAGGCGGCAAGATTGCTGGTGCCAAGGGCGTGGACGCCAATGAATTTCGCAAAGCCTCGCAGCTCGGGGTGACAAAAATCAACATCGACACCGATGGCCGCCTGATCTGGTGCCGGGTGCATCGCGAGCATTTCAAGAACAAGCCCGAGGATTTTGATTTGCGCCCGGCCGGCAAAGAATTTATGGCAGCGTATGCTGATTTTATCGCCGCCAAGAATATCAAGCTCGGCAGCGTTGGCGAAATCGACAAAGTCCGCGCTTTTTTGAAAAAATAACCGCCTGTTTTTCCTTTCCTTGACCATCACACACCTGCGGCCACGCTCAGTTCTGAGCGTGGCCTTTTTTCGCGCTGCTGCCGCGTACCTCGGCAGGGGTACTGAGCGCGGCTCATTCTACAATGGGCAGAACATAGTTTTCCCTATCGGCAACGGCTCATCCATCCAATCAATGACCATCCCGCCGCTGTTGGAATAATAAGGGCTGACCAGAAAATTACGCCCATTCTCCCGAATGACCTTAAAAGCCCGGACGACAAAAAATTTCTCTTCGTGCAGATCGAAGCGCTGTTCGTTCAGGCCTGGGCAGGGGCTGAAGGGATAGACGCTCTTGAGTACTCTCAGGCGCTCTTCCTCGGGTATGACATACTCTTGGGCCGGCGGTCCCGAGCGCATCGTCAGGGCTTGCAACGGGTATGGCAAGGGCGGCGAAGGTGGCAGAATGGTGGCCAAAATTCGCTTCTCTTGGACACTCATCTCGCCCGTGTCCGCAACGCCTTGGCCAGCTCTGCTACTGACCATAGCCAATAACAGGTCACTCTTGACAACAGAACCCGACCGCGCTTTCTTTTTTTCTTTTTGCATCATCCGCTCCTATTGTTGCTTTTTTGCCTACGACAACTAGTGCGGTAGTTGTCGAACCGCCTTATTTTAGCTACGCAAGGGCGATAATACAAGTCTCATTTACGGTGCAAAATACAGTTGCATAAACTCTCTCTCTAAGGCATATAAAAGCATCGTTATTCCCGACTATTCACGATTGCTCCAGATGCGGTTGATGTTGCTGCGCAGAAAAGTCCTTTTAGCAATAGCTTGGCCCGGGCTTTGCCATTGCAGCGTCAGCGCGCCACTATTTTCCCAAGCCAGCTGGATGCTTAATCCTTGAGCCGGCAAACGATATTGCCAATCCATCGCACCGGCTGCGCCCTTGCGATAATCAACTGACCAACCCAACGCCTGACCTTGTCCTAGCGGCAATGCCTGAATAGCCACCCCCATCGACCCGCCCTGCTGAGCCAATAGCCGTTTTTCGGCCCGTGAGCGTGAGTCGCCGAGAAAGACCAGCGCGCTCACGGGCAGCGTCGTTAGCAGCCCTTCTGCACCCCGTAAGGGAACCGCGGCCACCGGCACAAATACACCCTGCAAACGCGACTCCCCTCGTCTCTGCAGGGCGTACTGCAACACTCGCGCCGACGAACGGCTGCCGGGGCAGAGCACCACCGAGTGTCGCACCCACCAGCCAGGGCAATAACAATAACAGACTGCCGGCAGGCTGCCATCACCGCCACTCGCCAACAACAACTCGTCCGGCCGAAAGTAGGCCCGCCAAACCGCCAGCAGCAACATCGTCAATAGCAGCAACAGGGCTGCGGCTGCCAGTGCTCCAGTGGGCAAACGCAACCGCCGCCGCCCTTCCTCAGGCGGCAACAGCTGGTCGGCCTTTGCCGATTGCTGATTTGCAAAATCCGCAAAAGATAATATCTTTAGCAAATGCCCTTTCATTATTAGCATAATCAACCATTGTTTCAGGAGTATTTTATGCGTATCCTCGTCACCGGTGGCGCCGGCTTCATCGGCAGCCATATCGTTGAGCATTTTCAGGACCAAGCTGAGATCAGAGTCCTAGATAATCTTCGCAGCGGTTATGAAAAAAACCTCGCCCCCTTCAAAGTCGAATTCATCCGCGGCTCGATCCTGGACGAGGAGATTCTGAAACACGCTATGGATGGTGTGGACTACGTCTTCCACTTAGCCGCAATGATCAGCGTGCCGGAATCGATGCACAAGCCGGTCGAGTGCGTGCAGCTCAACACCATCGGCACTCTCAATGTACTGGAGGCCGCGGCCCAAGCCGGGGTAAAAAAGCTCTGCTTCAGCACTTCAGCCGCCATCTATGGTGATAACCCCATTGTGCCCAAGCTGGAAAGTATGTTCCCTGAACCAAAGAGCCCGTATGCGGAAACCAAGTTATCCGGGGAATACTACTGCGGCATCTACACCCGCGAACGGAACCTCCCGACCGCCTGCCTGCGCTACTTCAATGTCTTCGGACCGCGGCAGGACCCGAATAGCCAATACGCAGCAGCCATCCCCATCTTTATTTCCCGGGCCTGCCAAAACCAACCCATCACCATCTTCGGTGACGGCGAGCAGACTCGCGATTTCATCTACGTCAAAGACATCGCTGCCGCTAATGCCTTCTTCGCCGTGACAGCACCAGAGACTGGCGTGTTCAACGTCGCTTATGGTGGACGTATCACCATCAAGGACCTGGCCGAAAAAATTGTCGAGTTAACCAACTCGAAATCGGAGATTGTGCATTTGCCGGAACGCGAAGGCGATGTCAAACACTCGATGGCTTGTATTGACAAACTGAAAGACACCGGGTTCCAACCAACGGCAAATTTTTCTGCCGGTCTGGCTGCGACCATCGATTTCTTTACTAGCAAGGGCTGACAGAATGGCCAACATCCTCTTTGTCTGCAGCTCCAATCGCAGCCGCGGCCCCTTGGCTGCGGCATATTTCCAGCACCTCGCAATAGTCACCGGGATTAATGACCTGTCGGTTTATTCAGTCGGCATCAGGACTCGGGCGAAAGAATTAATTTGTCCGGAAGTCGAACAACTACTGGCCGAATACAACCTCAAGCCACAACAAGTCGGCACCACTCAGCTACTGCCAAAAATGCTTAAAGGCGCCGACTTGATACTCTGTATGACCAGCGACCAGCAAGAGTACCTGGAAAAAAAATTCATCTCCGCTCGGCACAAGACCAAGACCTTGATGGGCATCTTAAAGCTAGAGAAGGATATTTTCGACCCCTGTAACGAGGGACTCGATAGATTCCGGCAGTGCCTGGAAATGATGAAACCGGCCTTGCAGACCCTGGCAGAACGCTTGCATTGATGCTCCACAAAAATTAGCTATGACAACCCCATCTGCAGATTTTGTCTTCGCACCCGTAGCAGTGGTCAGGAGTTGCTTCCGAGCCAAATTCGGCATCCCCCGCCAACCTGGACTGATCCAGGAAGCCCGGGGTGAAATCCGGCTACTGGAGCCATATAACCAGCCCAATACCGTCCGTGGGTTGGACGAATTTTCCCATATCTGGGTTCTTTTCGTCTTCCACCAGAACTTGCGGGAGTACTGGAAGGCGACCGTACGGCCGCCACGCCTAGGCGGCGACACGCACGTCGGGGTCTTCGCCTCACGTTCGCCATTCCGCCCTTGCCCCATCGGCTTGTCAGTCCTGAAGTTAGAAAAAGTTGTAGTCGGCAAACAGGGCAAGGTCCGCCTCGAAGTCTCAGGACTAGATTTGCTGGATGGGACGCCAGTGCTGGATATCAAGCCATATCTGCCTTATACCGACGCCATCCAGCAGGCACACGGCGGGTTCGCTTTGACAGCACCGCCTGAAAACGCCCTCGCCGTGACTTTCAGTACCTTGGCGGCGACTCAAAGTCAGCAGCTGCTGGCAGCAGGGCAAGAGGAATTTGTGACCCTGGTCAGGAAAGTCATAGCAGCTGACCCGAGGCCTGCATATCAGCGCGAGGCGGGTCGTATCTACAGTGTTTATTTGCAAGGCTATGAAATATTTTGGCAAATCGGTGACGACACCGCCACGGCCGAGATTCTGGAATTCAAACGCAACACTCAACTTTAGGGATAACCGCTATGCCCGAACCAGCAAGCAAAAACAAGTATGGCATTTTCAAGAACCTCGTATTGTTACTCATCCTCTGCCTGGCCTCGCTCCTCGTCTGGCACAACTTGAATGAGCGGTCTCTGCGGCAAAAAGAAAACCGGGCTACGACTCTAATGGCTGAAGGGCAAAATAAGGCCGCCATCCAATTGTTCCTGGAGCTGAAAGAGAAGCGGATTAAACCAGAAGAACAGAGCCGCCTGAACAACCACTTGGCAGATTGTTATCTGAACTTGGCTGAGGACCCCACCAACCCCCTCGCAGAGACTATGAAATATTATCGTAAAGTCCTACAATTCAACCCCGAAAAAGTCCCCCCAGTCATCCGCGAGCGGTTGGAAAAATAACCGCTTTGGTCGCAGTTCAGCTGGTTACTGACAGCTAAGCTGCTGCTTATAATTGCCCTCCCTAACTGTGCCATTATGGAACGTTTTGATTATTTTGTCCGCCGCCTGTTGCTGGTGGTGCCGACTTTCCTCGGCATCACCTTCCTGTGCTTCAGCATTATCCAATTCGTGCCCGGCGGGCCCATCGAACAAGCCATCTTACGGATGAAAGGCGGCGACGCAGGCGGCGAAAGCACCGGCGCCGGCGAAGTCAGCGGCGGAATCTCGCTAGAACAACGCGAAGCCATCCGAAAATACTTCGGCTTTGACCAACCCTTCTATCTGCGCTATTGGCAGTGGCTGGTACGGGACCGCATCGGTATGCGAATGGAGTCATATAAATTTTCCAACAAGACCGCCTGGCAATTGATTTCCGAGCGCTTTCCGGTCTCACTCGTCTTCGGTCTCAGCAGTTTTATCCTGACCTACTTGGTCTGCATTCCCTTGGGAGTCAGTAAGGCCTTGAAGCACGGACAGAGCTTCGACGTGCTGTCCAGTATCGTGGTCTTTGTCGGCTATGCAGTGCCGGCTTTCGCCTTGGGGATGCTGCTCAAAATGCTGTTCTGCGGCACCACTGAGGGGCTCTGGGATATTTTCCCGGCCACCGGCTTCCACTCCCAGAACTTCAGCGAGCTGTCCGTCTGGGGCAAAATCCGCGATCTCTGCTGGCATTCATTTTTGCCAGTGCTCTGTTATATGTGCGGCAGCTTCGCCGTCCTGACTATGCTGATGAAAAATTCTTTACTGGAACAGATCAACAGCGATTATGTCCGCACGGTTTACGCCAAAGGCGGCAGCACTGCCCGAGCCTTATGGGGACACGCTTTGCGCAATGCGCTTATACCAGTCTCGACCGGCTTCGGCTCCATCCTGACGGTGATGTTCGCCGGCTCGGTTATTATCGAACGAGTCTTCGAAATCCCCGGGATGGGCAGTCTCAGCCTGGAAGCCATCGTCAGCCGAGATTATCCGGTGTTTATGGGCATCTTGGCCCTGACCTCAATACTGGGACTATTGGGGAATATCCTCTCGGATTTCTGCTATGTGATTATCGACCCGAGGATTTCCTTCAACAAAGGATAGGCCATAAGCGCCATCCCGGCAAAGCAAGCAGCACGTCAACGCGGGCGATTCTTCCAGAAATCCTTGCCCCAGGCGCGCTTTTTGTCAGCGCGCGCCGAAGGCTGCGTCCGGCGTTCTCGGGGAGCCTTACTGTCTGCCGATGGCGACAGCTGCCGACAGATAGCGCTGATCGCTAGTTCTGCAGTAGCGAAAGCAGCCTGGAGATTATAGCCGCCAGTCGGCCCGTCAATATCCATTACCTCGCCAGCAAAGAATAGCCCGGGCTGCAGCCGCGATTGCATCGTCTCGGGGTCGATGTCCGCCAACGAAACTCCGCCGACAGTCACAATCGCTTCCTTGAGCGGGCGGATACCCGTCGCCGAGAGAGATAAATTTTTCAGGGCCCGCGCCAACTCTGACCAGGATGGCGCGCCGGTAAAATAGCGGGCGAATTTTTCGGCTAGGGGCAGTGCCAAGGCGTGTTCGAGGCCCAGGGCATTCAGAGTCGCGGCCTGCTGCCTGGTCTTCTGCCAAGCCCGACTCAACGCTTGCGCCAATGCCGCGGGAGTCTGCTCGGGGAAGATGTCTAAGGTCAAGTCGAAGGCCGCCAATTGTTGGCGGGCGATTATCCTGCTGGCATCTAAGGCTGCACTGCCTCGCAGGCAAATCCTGTCGGCCAGGAGATTCCCAGCGGTAGTCGCGATCTCCCGGCCCTGACTCGACAACTTCAGCCGCACTGAGGGTATAGCGACTTCAACCCGTCCGCCAGGCGGACGCAGCCAAGCATCGCTGACCTCTATGCCCGCCAAACCAGGCCGATACGGCTCCAGATGATGCTTCAGCTCGCCAGCCAAGCGCTGACCATCGCCCACGCTGCCAGTCTTGGGATAAGATACGCCGCCAGTGGCTAAGAGCAGAAAACGCGTCTGGAAATGTAACTTCCCGCACTGCAACTCAAAGCCTTCACTCGATACGTGGGTGATTTTCTGGGCCGGGCAATTCAGCAGCAAGGGCACTTCCAAGTCGCGCAGTTGGTCGGTAAAACAATGCAGGACGTCGTCAGCCTTCTCCGAGCTGGGATAAATGCGATTATTCAAAATCTTACTCGGCAAGCCCAGAGCAGCCAATGTCTGCCGCAGGGCCGCCGGCGACAACTGTCGCAGGGCCGGGCCGAGGAAGCTCCCCACTGGTTCGCCGTAGGCGGCCTGTAGCTCTGCCGCGCTGCCTGCCTGACTAATATTGCAGCGGTTATTTCCGCACATCAGCAGTTTTAAGCCAGGGCGATGCCGGCGTTCCAGTAATAGACAACGCAAACCGGCCCGGCCGGCCGCACAAGCGGCCCATAATCCAGCTGCACCAGCACCAACTATCAGTAAATCAGTGTTATTCACCATTAAATTCCAAGTTAAGTTATATCTTCTTCGGCTTGCAGCATCAGCCAGCCGGCTTTGGCGGGATTGTAGTCGCGCTGCATCAGGCGACTCTCATAATCCTCACCTTCGATCCAGCTAAAGCCCTTGCCACGCACATTGACCCGGACCGGCTTGCCAGGGCGGCGGTATCCATTCAGCAGTGAAAGTGGCAGCACGATAGTCGTCTCACCGTCTTGGCAGCTACTCTCAACAGACGGTATTTCCCGAAAAATGCCATCGTAAACGACTAGCTTGCCCTTCTCGGTAATATCGAAGCGCATTGGTGGCCAGAGTCGGCAGGGCTCGACCTCTACGCAAGCCGCAACGCCTGCCAGGCCACGCAAGGAAAAGACCAGCCTGTCATTTTGCCGCCAGACTGCCCAAGTGGCCTCTGGCCGCCCCTCCAGCGGGTACCACTCAGCAGTATCGCGCGACTGTCCACAGTAAGCTACTTTGCCTTCTGGGCGCGTGCCATTATAGGCGCCAACCCAATCAGCAGCGAGACTAAAGCGCGGAAAATCCTTCTCCAACAAATCGTGCAGCAGCTCCAATCGAGCAGCGAGTTTTGCTGGGAAGAAGAGATACCCTTCGGCCTCAGAATGGTATCCCAGCCGGCAATCCCGACGGCATAGCTCGGCCATCGCCGCGGTGTTCTGGCATTCGAGCAGGACAATTGCGCGCATCGCGGCCAGATTATCGCAGCCATCGTAGAGCATCTCTTCTCGCAGCTGATAAAACTCCAGCAGGTTGCGGGTGCTTTTCAGCTGCAACAGAATTGCTTCTGATAGATCGATATCTGCCCGGCGGTCGCGGTCGGCTGAGAATTCTTCCCGTAGTGGCTCAAGCAACCGGAAGCCTTTCGCCCAAGTATCAGCCATCACCCGGCAAAGTTGCAGTGCTTCCTCCAGAGTATGGTGGTAGGTCAGGCATTCGCCGATGCGATCACCACTGACCTCCGGAAAATGTTTCATAATCCAACTGGGGGCAATTGGCAGATCGACCGGGAACAAATGCAATGGCCAAGCAATGCAGTGATGTAACGGCCCATACCACTCGAACGACAAATTGCCCGGAAAATTCCGGTAGCCCTCGGCAAAATAATGCCAGGCTTCGGCGACTTGTGGCGCGAAGCGCCGCCATTCTGGTCGGGCCAACTCCAGCAAGAAATCCTTTTTCGAAGCCGGGAATGGCTCGAACGACAACCGCCCGGCGGCTTTGTTCATCAAGCCGGGGTAGTTGCCAAAATACCAACACTGCATAGCGGCGTACACGCCCATCTCGTGCATAGCCTTGTATTTTTCGTAGAGGTTACTGGGTACCGGGATGAAGGGCACTGAGGCGTCCTCGTGAGAACAACCGACCTGCAACTTAGCCGCCGGCTTCTTAACCGTAGCCGCGACCTCGCGGAATAACTCCGCTGGGCCGAGATAGGCCAACGAATAATCAAAAACGACCCGCGCTTTGCCCAGTTGCTTGACGTGACCGCCCGACTCGAAATTGAGCATCATACCGATGTCATCCGGCCAATGTTTTGCCACCTCGACGAGCTGCTGGCTGAGCAACGTGCCATCTCGCTGCCCGGGCGCATAGAACCAACCCAGGAATTCCGCGGTAGGGTTGGCGGCCCGCATCGCGTCACGCATAATCTCAGCCTGTTGTCGAAATACCTCACCAGGCGCCAGCTGTTCACAACGAGAACATTGGCAAATCGAATTTTTCCCCAAGGAATGAGCCACACAGCTGCCGTTATCTTCGCCATACATAATATTGATCATCCCACCGAGTCGAGGCACGGCAGAAAACAGCTGCGACACAGATTCCTGCAGGTATTTTTGCCCGGCCTCGGTTGAGGTGCAGAAGAAGCCCCAATCGTTGTGACGGCTGCTGATCAATTCCGGATGCGTCTCGGCAGCTGCCATAGGCATCGTATAACTCGCATTGCCGAATAATTTCGGCTCACTGAAAAAGACATAAATCCGGATGCCGTATCGAGCGCAACGCTCAACCGTCAGGCGCAATTTAGCAAAACGCTGTTCAGCTTTCTCGCCACGATTAGGAAAAACTGACGACGGCAAGTCCCAAAAATACATCGTCAGCCACAAACCGTTGATGCCCTCGTGTGCTAGCTTGTTCAGGTACTCCTCAGGATAATAGTCGATATCATTGCTCAACTCATCGATAAAAAAAGGCGTCCGGTAAGTCGGACCAAAAAAGCAGCGCGAAATCCGGTGCTTGACGAAAGGCCGCAAGCGCCAATTCCCAGCTGTGGCCGAGAGGCCTTCGGCTTCCGCCAGACGGTCTTCCAAAAAATACGTCCCTCGGCGCAAGCCATCCTCGTCCGCGGCCTTAATGAATGTTCCTTCAGGGGAGACATCTAATTCGAATTCCTCGGGCAGGTAGCCCTGCAGGCATTGCCAGACAATCGGCCAAGCACCGGCTCTCTCCTGTGTGCCTTTGGCCGCCAAGACTCGGCGCAAGGATTTGCGGGCTGTCGTGAGGTTAGCCAACGCCGGCGGCAAATCGGCATAAATCAACTCCACGCCTTGCGCCAAGCAATTCTCGGTCACTCCAGCCAGGCAACCCTGCCCAGGCTGAAAATGATAGGTCAGCGGCGAACGCAAGTCCTGGACAAATTCCGGCGGACCTGTAAATGGCTGGGGGATCTCAGCTAAACGCGCTACCTTCTGCATATCCATAAAAGCCGCTTCCTTTTAGATTGAACCGTAAATAATATCTTGCAAAACACTGCGCCGAACCATAAGCGTACTGTGCTATAAGTAGAGGGCATCCAAAAAGGTCTCATAGATCGCTTTGTCCGTAGATTACCCAGATT
>CAZUCG010000057.1:0-10031 GCA_964619145.1 uncultured Lentisphaeraceae bacterium
CGCCTCGACACTTTGCCGACGCACCTGCCAACGCTCGCCAGAAAAATTATATCTCTGCACCGTAGTCTGGCCTGCGCAGAGGACCCCGAGGAAGACCGTCCCGATGGGTTTGCCGGGCACGGCACCACTGGGGCCGGCGATGCCGCTGACTGCCAGGCCTACTTGTACCTGCTGCCGTCGGGCTAAGCCCATTAGCATTTCCTGCACAGTCTCGCTACTGACGGCGCCAAATTGCGCCAGTGTCTCATCCTTGACTCCAAGCAATTGCTGTTTCCAGGCATTAGAATAAGTCACCAAACCCCCGGCAAACCACTGTGAAGAGTCAGCGACATCAGTCAAGGCAACGGCGATGCCACCACCGGTACAAGATTCAGCAGTCGCCAACAGCCATTTGTGGAGCATCAGCTGCGCGCCGATTTTTTGGATCAGCACAGATAGTTCCGAGTCAGTCATCTTGGTAGCAGCCAGCGTTTCATTTTATTTTGTCGCCCACTTGCCGGCGACGCCCTCAGCGATCACCGTAGCGCAGGCATAATATTTTTCGTGGGAGAGACTTAAGTGCAGGCGTTCGATGCCCAACGCGGCCGCCGTGCCAGCCGCGACACCACTCAAAAAGAGATCCGGCTTGCCGTCGGCATTATTGCGGATTTCGATGTCTCGCCAATAGCATTTCTGGCCGATTCCCGTTCCCAAGGCCTTGGACAGCGCCTCCTTTGCTGCCCAACGAGCAGCAAAATAGGCGCAGCGCTGTTTGCTGCCGGTAGGAGCGCCATTCACTTCGGCAACGGTAAAGACGTGCTGTAAAAAAACTTCTCCTACTCGCTCGAGAGTCTTCTCGAAGCGCTCAATTTCAATAATGTCGGTACCCAATCCGAGTATCATTCGCTGGCCTGCCTTTTTTGCCGTCTCAGCTCAGCGTCCTTCGCGTTCGCTGACCCACTGTTTGGCTTTGCTCTGATACTCCGCCGCTTTCTCAGGGTCGGTCATCTCCTTAAGAAAACGCTGAAACAAAGCAAAGAACACACTCTGGAAGATGTAAAGATTGGTCATCCTTTCTTCAAAAACACTAGTGGAGTCAAGTGCTTCGCCTTCCGGCAATTTCAGGCTCTTGAAGACAAATTCGTTGGCATCAACCATCGCCGACCACTCTTCGCCTTTGTTGCGGGCAATCACCAGTTTGGCCGAACGCAATTTCTTGCCGACCAGCAACGCGGCCTTGGCCTCGGCACTGATAGTCGGCATACCCTTGCTGACTCTGCTCTGCAAGGCACCGCCGCCTTCAGCCACAAACAGCAACGGGCCATCGATCATTAAGCTGAATTCACCCAACTTGGTCTGGGGCAGAACGCCACCGCGGTCTTCCTGAAAAAACCACAGCCAGGTCAAGAAGTTCTCGCCTAGGCTGCCGCCGCCAGCTTCATCTGGCAAATCAGGCGAGATATTCAAGGCCGGGACATCTTCAGCCTGAATGTCGAATAATTCGGCCGCCGTGACTTCAGGGGTCAAAATAATCGGCTCAAAACCAATGGCCTGATTGAAATTGCCAAGCAATAAATCAACTTGCCGAGCTGAAGTGGCAGAAGTAAAAAGCATATTTTCCACCGGGTCAATAGCAATGTACAAACCAGAAATCTGCGGTGGCATAGTCGGCAGGAGTCGATCACGGACTTCTTCCTTGATTCTTTTCTTCTCTTTGCGATTGATATGATCAGAGCCCAACTCCGCCATCCGAACCAACTCGACCATCCGAGACTCCGCAGTCAACAGCGAAGCCGGGATTTTCTTTTCCGCCTGGCGCAAGCAAAGGTGATAATAACCACCGAGCTTGACTGTCTGGTCGTCAATGCGATTCTCTAATAAATGCCGCCCCGAGACCCAGCCCCAAACAGGCTCATCGAGCACTTGGTCCAGACTACCCGCCGCTTGAGCAGCAAAAAGCTCCAAGGTGTCGGCAGGCATATTTTGGGGCAGGCGACAGATCCGGAAAGACATATTCCCTTGGTCAAAAGGCATATTGGTAACTCCTTTATAATAATGATAGTATAATTACCTGGCCAAGAATTGCCAGAATAATTTCGGCAAGATTTACAGTGTAAGAGCGAATCTTAATTTGTCAACCCAGCCAACAAGTTTTGCCTCTGATAATCAGTATTCCCGCAACTGCTGCACGGCTTTCAAGATGTCCTCGGCCTGTGGCAAGATAAATTTTTCCAATTCCAAAGAAGAAGGAATGGGCACGTCGGCGGCACCCAGGCGCAGCACCGGCGCCTCCAAGGCATCGAGGCAATGCTCGGCAATCAAGGCCGAGACTTCGGCACCGACTCCACCGGTCTGGCAGGCCTCTTCAACGATCAAGACGCGGCCTGTTTTGCGCACACTGGCAAAGATGGTCTCTCGATCCAGCGGCTGCAGACTGATTAAATCCACGACCTCGGGGTCCCAACCAATTTCCCGCACAGCTTTTTTGACTGACAGACAAAGCGGGGTCATAGCAGAATAAGCCAGGATGGTCATATCTGTGCCCACAGAAACGACCTCTGCCTTGTCCAAGGGCAATAGATATTCCCCCTCAGGAATATCGCCCTGTTGGGGATACAAGCGCTTGTTTTCAATCACTACTACCGGATTATCGTCTCGGATGGCGGCCTTCAAGATACCCTTCACCTGCCTAGGCGTAGACGGGGCTACAACCTTCAAGCCAGGGATACCCAGCAACAAGTTGCTTAGCATCTGTGAATGGCTCGGCCCATATCCGCCTTTGGCGCCACCTGGTGTCCGTAAAACCATCGGCACTCGAACTTGGCCGCCATACATATAGTGGAGTTTGCCTGCACTGTTGAGCAGCTGGTCCAAGGCCAAAGCCAAGAAATCCATAAACATAATTTCCACCACTGGCCGCAGTCCCAGCATTGCTGCACCGACTGCGACACCGACAAAACTATTCTCGGAGATCGGTGTCTCGCGGATTCGCCGAGGGCCGAATTTCTCGTATAAGCCCTTGGTCACGCCAAAGGCTCCGCCATAGATGCCAATATCCTCACCCAGCAGAAAGACATCGGGATCACGGGCGAGTTCTTCCTCCAAAGCGATATTTACTGCTTGCGAATAAAACATAGCAAATAGCCTTAAATTAGGGATCTAACAACGCCAATCCTGCCACGCCTAGCCAGCATTAGGCAAAAACTCCAGCCAGTGCCTCCTCACGGCTACAAGCTGGTGACTGCAACGACTGCTCGGCAGCAACGTCAACCTGCTGCTGGGCCTGCTCAGACAGCTGATCTAGGCGTTCCTGAGCAATGCCCCGGCGCAACAGCTTTTCAGCACAACTACCCAGACAATCACGCTCCCACATCGCTGACTCTTCGTCCTTGCTGCGATAGACGCGCGAGTCATTCTTAGAATGGCCGCAGTGACGATAGGTCAGCAGCTCCAGCAAAAAAGGGCCTTCGCTGGCACGTACGTGCGACAAGGCGGCGCTGGTGGCCTGATGTACGGCTTCGACATCGTTGCCATCAGCTGTGTCAGCAGGCAGGTTATACGCCGCCCCACGTAGGGCCACGCGACCACTGGCACAAGATTTGGCAACAGGATTGCTCATCCCATACAAGTTGTTCTCGCAGACGTACAACACCGGCAATTTCCACAACGAGGCCATATTCAGGCTTTCGTGGAAGGTGCCTTGGTTGCTAGCACCATCGCCAAAAAAGACGATGGCGACAGCTGAACTATCGCGATATTGCAAAGCCAGAGCAGCACCCGTGCCAATCGGCAGACCACCGCCAGTAATGCCATTCGTGCCGAGAAAAAATTTATCTGGTGCGGAGAGGTGCTGCGAGCCGCCTCGGCCGGCGCAATAGCCATCTCGGCGGCCGAGCAATTCGCTCATCACCCGCTGCAGATCGAGCCCGCGGGCCAACAGATGGCCGTGTCCGCGGTGATTGGAAATAAGCCAGTCGTCGTCCTTGGCAGCCGAAATAACACCGACGGCACAGGCTTCCTGTCCAATACAGAAATGCGAGGTGCCACCCAGCAAACCACGCGAAAAAAGACCTGCCAATTTTTCCTCGAACGCGCGAATCTGGCACATCCGGGCATAAAAATCCAGCAAAATCTGGTCCGACAATTGCATAACAATCCCTCTGTTGGGAATCAGGATTTCAGCTTAACGATGACATATTTACGGCCGGTATCGCCGGGAATCGGCTCGCTCTGAGTGCTAATTTGCTCATCTTGCTCTAGGGTGATATGGATGACGCGACGCTCCGCCGGCGAAAATGGCCCCAATTTCTTTTCCTGTTGCCAGCGTTTGACTTCCTTGGCCGCCTCGACTGCTAGGCATTCGAAGCGCTCCTTGTCGATCCGCTCGCCGCGCCGGCGCAGACCATCACCGCCAGTGCGACCGGTCGAATAGCCGTCCACTTCCACTGGAATCCAGGGATTATTTTCATCGTTGCGCTTCATAATGCGGTTCAGCAGCAATTCCAAACTCTCCAGATTCTGACCTTTCCGGCCAATCAGCCGGCCGGACTCCTTCGAATCGATGCAGAGTTTCAGGCGTTTTCCCTCTATCAAGTCAGTAGTGACTGTCGCCTCAAGCCCCAAGTGCTCGACCATCTCGCTTAGAACAGCAACAGAAATGTCTTTCAATTCATTCGCATCCATCATTCTTCTCCATCAGGCCGGAGTTTCCCAAGGGATAACCACGGTTTTTGCGGTAACGTCTTTCTTGCTTTCCAATCTACGAATAACCAGCATCTGGACGATAGACAGCAACTGGTTCACAGTCATATAAAGAGTCAGGGCCGAAGGCATCCCGTAAAAGAAGAAGATGAAGACCAGCGACATCATATTCATCATCTTCGCCTGCTGCGGGTCTGCCGAGGGCGTGAGTTTCTGCTGAAAGAACATCGTCAGGCCCATCAGTAGTGCCAAAGGCCGGATCGGCAAGCCGAAGAGGGTAAAAAACAAATCATCGGGCATAGACAAGTCCATCGCCCAGAGAAAACCTGCGTGCCGTAGCTCAATGGCGTTGCGGAAAGTATTAAACAAGGCGAAAAACACCGGTATCTGGAAGAGCATCGGCAGGCAACCACCCAGCTGGCTGACCTTATTCGCCTTAAACAGCTCCTGCTGTTTACGGTACATCTTTTGCGGTTCTTCTTTGTACTTCTCGCGCAACTCCTTTAAATAAGGACTCAGAGCTGACATCCGACGCATAGAGACTGTGCTGCGATGATTAAGCGGCCAAAACAGAATCTTAACCAGCACTGTCACCCCGACTACGCCCATACCATAACCGAGACTGACCGGAAACAGTTTGCTAATCCAAATCATCGCCGCCAGCAAGGCCCGGCTTAGCCAGCCCATCCAGGCGAAATTCCAGAAGAAAAACCGATCCATCTCCATAATGGAATCTAAGTCTCCGCCCATAGCGTGTAGGCGCTTGATGTCTTTCGGGCCATTGTAGGCCGACAGCTGATAAACTATTTCCTGCTCTGGCACCAAGGTGCTGGCCGGCAGGATGGCTCTCGCGTGACAGCGCAATTGACCGTTGCTGCTGATCGTGCCGTCAGCAGCAACACCAGGACTGGCATTCGGCTCATAACCACTGAAGCCACCCGCAAAATCGGCTTTCAAATACAACAGAAAATACTTCGAATGCACAGACAACCACGCGCCCGGCAAATTGGCGCAAGCGGCCATCTTCTCGAGCGTCATCTTCTTGCTCAAATCTTTAATCCGCAAGGTAGTAGCAGAAATTTGCCCAGTCGCTGACAATTGTCCATAAGCTACTCCGCCAGAGGACTCACCCATCCCAATCTTTTTGCCTGGTGCAGCCAGCAGCGGTGGCAAAGCACCGCATTCGACCCGCAGATTCTGCACTGCCAGGGGCCGGTCCGCCAAATTACGCAATTTAATTTCATACTTTATTTCATAGCTATTCTCAGGATTGATCCGCCATAGCTGCTGTACCAACAGGCTGCCGTCGCTGCTTTTTTGCTCTAGGACGATACTATTATCATTCTGAACGATAGCCTGACCAGGCTCGAGCGTCCAGCCAGCGGCCTCGGTAAACAAGCGCAAAAAAGGATATTCCTCCTGCCCTAATACCACCGGACCGCCGTTATCCTCACCAGCACGAGCCTTGCGCAAAAAATGCTTCTCCAGCACTAGGCGGCCGATGCCGCCGTACTCCGGATCGATATGCGCAGTGAACTCGTCATCGCTGCGCAGGACAAGACGCTCAAGGGTTGAACTCTGAGCCGGCTTCAGCGGGTCGTAAATATGCCCGCCAGCAACAACTGGCGCCGGCAATCCATCAGGCAGGAGCGGACGCGGCAGTGTCGCGCCCGGAGCCGAACCCGGTGCAGCCGACTCGCCCCAAGTCACATTCTCGCTGACCGTGATTGGCGGCGCTGGTTCAACTTTCTGAGTCTTGGGCGTAAAAAAGAGAATCAGGAAAAATGACAACACACAGCCGGTCACGCCTAAAATCGTGACTAAATCATATTTTTTTATGTTCATTCGTTATTTTATCCGCTTCCAGACCGGGTACTGGGTCGTAAACCGATCCGTGGTAAAAAGGCTGACAACGCAAAATCCGCCAGAACAGCAAAACCAGCCCCTTCAGGCAACCGTGCTGCAAGACTGCCTGCCGGCCGTACTCCGAGCAGGTGGGCTCAAAACGACAGCAACGCGGTTTTAGAGGACTAATTATTTTACCATAAAAACCGAAGATGGCCAACAAAATGCGCTGCATTATTCCCATATTCAGGCCTGACGCTCCCCACTGCCAAAACAGCGGCCGGTTATTCCAAGGCCGGCCCGGCCTGCCCCAGTTCTGCCTTGCTGACAAAGCCAGCGACCTCAGCCAGGACATCCTGCATCTTAGCTGCCAAAATCCGGCGCCGGGGTATCAACAACAACCATACCGGCAACAAGGAGGGATGAATAACCCTAAAGACCTCCCGGAATAATCGCCGGGCGCGATTGCGCCGCACCGCCAGGAGACTGAAACGCCGGGAAATCAAAAACGCCACCCTACGTTGTCCGTCAGGCGGCGTTCTTAAAAAAACCATCACGCAATACCTACCCGCCAGACTTGTCCCGGTTCGCTTGACCAAATCAATATTACTGAAATTGGTCAAGCGAGAATCCTTGCCGAAAGCCGAATCCACACACTTAGATTTCCTGGACTTCTCTTCTGGCATTCGTCTGACTCACGGGAGACAAAATCAAGCACTTAAGCGTTTGCGACCAATCCGGCGGCGATGAGAAATAATCTTGCGACCATTACGAGTCGCCATTCTGGCACGAAAACCAAGCTTGCGTTTGCGCCGCAACCGACTGGGCTGAAATGTCATTTTCATAAGTGTAATTCCCTAAACATTATTCGAGTTAGTTCGACAAAAGATCCTGTTGAATTGATTAATATATACCGTAATCCAGACTTCGCAACCCCAAAACGATTTATTTCCTAGCGGAGTTTTTTGCCCGCGCCAATAGCTCAACGACTGCTTTATGGGCCGGCAAATCATCGCGCGCTCTGGCGCAGACTCTTGACAACAAGGTCAAACAGGCCGAAACACCGCTAGTACAAACGCGCTAGTTACCTGCGAAAACGTCTGCGCCCTGCTCGTCAATATCGAGCACAGCCGCCAGCAGCAGTTGAGTACTCAGCCGGAGATTCTCCAAATCCACCCGCTCAGGGATATCGCCCGGTAAGTGATACTGTGCATCTTCATACGGATAGGAACCAAGGTTCATAATAGTCTGCAAATAGCCGGCTTTGATATAACTGCCATCGTCATCGTTGATACTTTTTTTGGCTGCGCTACGCACTGTCAAAGGCAGCTGATAGCGTTCAGCAGTAGCGACCATAAAGTCTGCCAACGCCTTACCCTCCGGAGTGCTGTAACAGGCGATATGAGTCTTGCGCTCGGCGGCAAGATCTTCATCTGACTTGCCACAAAGCGAGTCCTGATTCAGAGCGGCTATAATCTTATCACCGCGTTGCCAGGCTGCCTGTGCAGCTGTAGCGCTATGCCAAGGGCAGTGTTCTTCATTGCAAAACAGCACCCGGATAGTGCGTTGATGCGGCTGACTGGACAGCACGCGCACCAACTCCATATTGGCAACCGTGCCCACAGCATTGTCGTGAGCACCTGGCGAATTTATCCAACTCATTGAGTCTTTATGAGAGATCAGTTGGATGATTTCATCGGCATAGCTGGCTCCCGGCAGGGTGACTTCGATATTGCGGGCATCATACCACGGGTCTTCAGGTTGTGGACGATCATACCAATGATGTAGCGGCTTGGAGCTGTTACAGCGAAAAGCTTGCACCCGATTGGCAGTGACTTCGACCTGAGACGCAAATTTGCCCATTTCACCCGCAATGAATTCATCAGTCTCATCTAACGAATTTTGCTTATGCCAGGGACGGGTGTACGACACAGTGCGAAATGAAAACGGGTCGCGGCAGAGATAAAATAAATCGTGGCGAAGACGATCCTGTGAAACCTCAGCAAGTACTTGCGGATTCATAAATACTCCTTGAAAAAGTTATATCCTCAACTGCAGGGAATTTTACTACTATACACAATTGTCACTAAATTCAAGTCAAATAGCAAAAAATACCCGCAGCGACCAACTAGTGACAATGCCGAGGCGAAAAATTCGTCCAGCCAACGCCAAAACAATATTGCCATTTGCAATCATAGTCGGGGGCGTGCATATTAATTGCTGTTAGTTGTCTGGGAAACGTTGTTCAGCTGTCTGTTGCTGACCCTTCTATGGCCTCTTGCACAGCTTTTCTCGCCCGCTCTGCAGCGGCAAAATACAATTGGAGAACATAATGCCTGTGACTAATTCCCGCAGCCCTTCCGACCCCCAGGACTGCTATATTGGCCTGGATTTGGGTACCAGTGCCAGCAAAGGCGTGCTGTATGTCCCGAGCACCGCTACAGTGCTCGCACACGGCAGTTGCCAGGTGCGCCACAACCAGCAGAGTGACGGCCGCGATGAGATCGCGGCGGAAGAATATTGGCAGGATATCTTCCGGCTAATCACCAAACTGGCAGCCCAAGCGCCCTCGACGGTGCGCGCTATCGCCTGCTGCGCAGCCTCGGGCAATACCCTGGTCTGCACCGCCGACGGACACCCGAAGTGCGCCATCATCTCCTGGCTGGACAGCCGGAAAATGCCCGCCCCCTGCGCCGATATCCACGAGATCGTCGGCTGGCCTTGGAACGGCGGCTTCACCTGCGCCCACCTGCTTTGGCTCAAGGAACACCGCCCAGAGCTATTTGCCCCGAACAGCCATTACTGTATGAATAACGACTGGGTGCAATTCCGCCTCTGCGGACACTGGGCGCTAGATTACTCTTCCGCGACGCCATCATTCCTGCAAGACCAAAAAAAACGCCGCTACCAGCAGGATTTTCTGCGCTTACTGGGCATTCAAGAGAGCCAACTATCGACGCTCTGCCCCAGTGGGACACTGCTGGGATACTTACAGCCTGAACTCTGCCGGCCGGGGTTAGCCGTTACGACCGCGATTGTCAGCGGCTCCTTCGACCATCCGGCCGCCGCCCGAGCAATGCAAGTCGTGCAAGAAGACGAAATGCTGTTGTCCTGCGGCTCGTCCTGGGTCGGTTTCCAGCCACAGTCGAACCGCATCGTCCAGCCGGGTCATCTGCTTGACCCATTCCTGAGTTGCCAAGGAGGGCCGTGGGGCAGTATGGTCGCACTGAGCAAGGTCGGCTTGGAACTAGAGGAGTGGATCGTCGAGCATTTCGGCTCTGACGAACAGCGCTACCTGCGCTTTAATGCAGCCGCGCTGTCCAACAAAAGCCCGGCCCGACAATTGATGCGACAGACTTTTAGGCGCTTTCAGGAACTATTGGGCCCAAAACCAATTCGGCGCCTGATTATGGTCGGCGGCCCATCCGAAGGTTTGGGCTGGCGCGTGGTCGCCGCCGAAGTGCTCTCCGCAAATATCGGCATTTCTGAATTATCGAAACAAGCCG
>CAZUCG010000058.1:0-9997 GCA_964619145.1 uncultured Lentisphaeraceae bacterium
GGCACCGGCGGAGTATTGTCGATAATCAAGGTGAAGTCGTTATCGCAGACATTGCCAGCCTCGTCTTTTACCTGCAATACAAGCTGATAGGTCCCGTCAACAAGCAAATCCAGTGGGATGTTGAGGTTTGCAGAACTGCCCACGGCGACATACTGCAAATCCGTCAAGGGCTGCAGGTCACCAACCAGAGGCTGTTGAAACAACTGCCAATAAGCCGGCACTTCGGAGAGTGTGCCCAACAAAGTCAAAGCCCCTTCGGCTGGCAACTGGGTATGGCCATCAGTCTGCGAACGACCGGTGTCGGGCGTTACGTGCAGGTCAGTCAGGGGTGCTGGCGGCTCAAGATCGTTGCCCCAGGCAACGCTGCGGGTTCCGCTGGCGTTGCTGCCTTTGACATCCTCGGCATTGCTGGCATCATAACTCAGGACATAGAAGTTGTTATTCACCTCAAGTACATCAAGGCCGTCGATGACAAAGACTCCGGGTTCGGCAGTCGGCCTGACCACCACCCCCAGGTTCGCCAAATCCAGCGGCAGGTTATTTTTCTTCAGTTGGAAATCCGCCAAGCTGACGGATTCGGCCAGGATATAGCCCAGGAAAGTCAGTCGGACAGCGAATTCGCCATCGAGACCGACGTCGGGTATAATGCGTTCCAATGAGAGCAAAATTGGCGGTGGCGAGGGTTGTTGCGCATTAAAGCCATGTTGCCGGACCCAAACCAGCTGTTTGCCATATTCGCCGGGGAAGCCCTCGCTGTCGGCAATGCCTGCGCATTGCACGGTCAGGACAAAGAAGGCATCCTGATTGGTCAGGCTACCGAGGCCATCAATGTGGAAGACCTGGTTGTAATCTGCTTCTTCGGGATCAGTAACGGCCGGGGAAATAACCAATGCGACGGCCAATTCAGGGGCTCCAAGCAAGACGTCCTGGCGACGCAAAGTCAAGTCATCGCTAGTGAATGTCTCTGGCAAAATAGGCGTGCTAAAGGTCACGGTTATGCGTTCGATATCGCCGGCAAGCATATAGTCGAAGACATCCTCGTCGTTGCTGCTAGTGGCAGCAAAGGATGTCACCTCCAAAACCTGATCAGGTAATTTTGCCACTGTGACCGTATATACATACTCGGTATCTTCCGCCAAGTAATCCAGCAGCCGCAGCTTGTTCTCGTACAACGGGTCCTCGCCATCACGCAAGGTACAGGTAGTCAACCAGCAATTACGCGTCGGCAGCACAATGCCGCCACGAGCGATATTGGTGATTTCATAACGTCCGTCGCCGGGGTCATCCAGAACGATGTAATGCCATCCGGGCTGGCTTGAAAAGATCGTGAAGCTGTAGGTATGGTTGCCGCCTTCGCTGATCAATTGCGGCTCGGCAGTCACAGTGTGATTAGCGCTCAACACCAGCTCATTGTTGGCGTTATTGCTGAACCACAGCGTTTCCGGCATATCATCGGCATCATTCTCGTCGTTAACCAAGAATATGGTAGCCGTGTTGTCAAGTGTGCGACCACTGCGCACCAATTCGTGGATATCGACGCTGTCAATCAGGCTCAAATCCGGATTGCCGCGGCTGCTCAAATGCGAATAGTTGGCTTCCATACCGACAAAATGGCCCAACAGTGAGCTGGTCAGCCACCACTGTGCCAAGGCAGTGCCCTTCGAGGGGATGTTGCCGAGATTCACCTGCCCCAACGGGATATTATTGGGTCTGCCGTTGAGCATTGCGGCAGTGGTCTCATAATCCCAAAGCGCGAAATCGATCAACAGGCCCTTTTCGTTATCAGTGATTTTCGGCTGGCCAGAATCAATGCGGAAATTCTTAGCCGTGCCATAGCCATCATTATAGACCAGCACTGATAATTCCGCCGGGTAAGACGGCTCGACCTTGTCGATGCTCATCGGGTCATCACCGAGGATATCGCGAGACAGGAAATAATGGATTCGCAGAGCCGGGCTGGGCTGGACTTCCAGCGCACAAGCGGTCAATTCAATGGCCGTGGTTTGTCCCGAGAAAGGATTGAGATAACTCAATGTACCGCCAAAATTATATATTTTACCAGTCTCTGGTGCTGCATCGCGCTCGGGTATGAAACGCACCACTGCGGAGCCAGTGCCCTTCGCGGGGACCACGCCGCTGCCGTCGAGAGCAAAATAACCAGCATCCGTAACAGGGAAGATTTCGAAGAGATTTGTGCAGTCATTGCCCTCCAGATCAGTGACCAAGACATCAAGTTTAAGATTGGTTATGTCGTCAGTCTCGTGGCCATTAGTCATCGTCAAGGTGCCGTCGAACGCCTCGCGAGTCATAGTCAAAGTCTGTTCGATTTCCAAAGTCACCTTAGCGCATACCGATGCTGAATTCTTGCCCTTCTCCCGGATGTTATTCGACTGTGCTATGCAGAGATTCTGCAACGCGCTGATCGGATTGCCGTCGGCATCAGTCGATCCAGCATAGCCAAAATTCTCTGCTGCGGTTTCACAGTCACTCATATCCTTTTGCAAATAATGCAAGCAATACATACTGATAACCGAGTCGCCATTACCGTCCACACCTTGCAATAATAATTTTGCCGCCACGCCACCTTGAACAGCTTTGTCTTCGGGGGTGATTTCGACATAACCGGGCATTTCTTCGATTGTACTGCCCTGACCTTCCAGTGATGCCCAGAAAGCCATAGTGCAATTCCAACGGTTCACGAAATCCGCCAAATCCTGAGTGGTTAAATTTTCTGGCAATGAGGCCAGTAGATTCGGGTCATTGGGTTCGACAATGGCTGGACGTGGGTCTTCAGGGCCGCGCGCCTTGAAAGCCAAGGCATTGAAGACGGCATTGAAGGCATTAAATTGCACCGGATCGCAGCCCAACCAGATTTCCGAGCCATACCATTCAATCATCAGCCCGGACTGGTTGGCCATACCACGGTAGCCCCAATAAAGTCGCTCTTGCGCCACCTCAATCCAACTTTCGCTACCACGCGTGCCTCCACCCTCGGAATAGCCGCTGTAGCCGGGGATCGTGAATACCAGGGCCGGTTTTCCCTCCAGGCCATCGCAAATTGCCATTGCCTCATAAATACTCCCCAATGTTCTTCCGACTGTGCTATGCCAGACTTGCTTGGTAGCGCAGCCCACGACTGCCAAAGAGGAATTAGTAACAATAGTGGCCCAGTCAGTCCAGCCGGCTCCCCAGCTGGCGGCAAAAAGCGACAGCGTATCCACAATGCCGGGCAGGCAGCCCACTCCTGGAATAAAGCTCAAAGCGTACTTGTCAATAGCGAGGACCAGCCCTTTAGCACACGGCACGCATTGTTCCTTGACTGCCGGCAGACGGGGCATCCTAGGGATATAGACATTGGCCTTCGACACACCAGGGACAGTGACCAAGGGCGTGTAGCCTCCACCATAGTAGCCGCCGCCATAGTAGCCTCCAGCATAGCCGTCGCCATAGCCGCCGTCGTTGCTGGAACAGACCCAGCCCATATCCACTTGCTTGGTGAATTTATGCCATTTGCGTTCTTTGCCACATTCGTAGTAATAGGTGGTGGCAAGCCATTGCTTGCACTGGGTGGAGCGGGTCAGCCCGCGGGTGCCTGCGGCTGCTGTCGTCGCTTTGCTGACCACCACCGGGATAGAACGCGATTGCGCTGGTAAAAGCACAAAGCCATCCGCTGGCTGTGAGATGACAAAAGTGAAGTCCTCGAATTCGCCTATTTCGATTTTCACCTCATTAGCGTTGATCAAGCCCTGATTAGTCAGCACTGCATTGACCATTCGCGCTTCACCCGGCAGCATATCCGCGAAGCTGCTGGGGAACTCTGTCTTAACCACTGGCATCGGTACATTGGTGGCATAGACGACGGTCAAGACTACCTCATATTGGTCTTCGATTTCAGTCGGCACGACTTCCCAAGTATAGGTGATGGCCTGGAAACTCAGGAAGACTTCGACTTTTTCAGTTGCTCCGGGCGCGATGCTCACATTCTTGCTAGCGCCCTCGTGCTGCTCAGCATTGATCAACACCTGGCAAAGACCGACAGGCAGATCATTGAACAAGCAATACACGCCATCGGCGTGCACCGCGGTGACGCCGCTGGCCAGGATTCTACCGGTGTAGGGATTCTTGACCGTCACCGTGGCGCCAACGAGTTTCTTACTGGGGTCAGAATCAGGATTCTCATAGTAGAACCCCTCATCGACGGCCGAGACCTTCAGTTTGCCAGTATCTTCCGATACTGCGGTGATGGTAAACGGGATTTGCAGGCCGTGTTGGGCGAACTGGGCATTGACCGCCAGTCGCCCGGACAACGGGACATTCAGCGGCGTACTGGCGTCGCCTTGCAATTGAATAACAAACGTCAGCGCTTCATTCGGGCCAATGTTCTCGATGGTATTGCCTGCGGGTAGCGACATCCAAGACAAAGTAGGGATGGAAATAGTAACCAAGCCAGTGTCAATGGCACCAGTGTTGCTGATCGTCACTTCCACTTGCCGGCTCACGCCGAGCTGCATCGTGGTGTTGATGGTGCCAGGGTCGGCAGATAATTTGGCAAATTGCGGAATGGCAAAGAAATATACCGGGATGAGCAACTCCGCCCCCTGGTCGCTGATGAAGGCCAGCGACGGGCGTTCATAGCCGGAAGTACTGGAAGCTGTGGTAGCCAGTACTCGGTAGGTCAAAACTACCTGCTCGCCGGCGGCCAAGCTGGTCGGTAAGTTCAAAAACTCGATGTTTATATCAGCTCGGCCATTGCGGATTTCGCCGTTCAAGCCGGCCAAGGTAGTCAGATTAGGATTGCGCAAAGTCAGGGTGTATTCCTTAGCAGCATTGGCAGTCAGATCCCAGCGCAGATAGCTGCTCCCGCCGGCAGAATATTTAATTCCCAGGACATCGAACTCCTGCTGCTTAGCAGTGGTGTCAGTGCCGGGATAACAGGCTCCGGCCACGACCTGGCCTACTTCCGTCGCCAACGGCTCGTAGAGCACACTGAACCTGCCCTCGAAGTCGCTGGTGGCCTCCAGGACCCGGCGATAGCCATCGACAATCAGGTATACATCCACATCCGCATCTGATACAGGAGTAGGGTCATTTTCTTTTTTGCTCACTGTGCCTTGCAAAGTCAAAGATTGGCCGGGCAAGATAGCTGTACCGACAGGCAAGTCATCCAGGCGAGAATAATAGCTGGCCTCAATGGCAAAGCGCCCCGACCAGCCCTGGTTGTTCAAGGTGCTAACTTCACGCAATGCGCCGGCGGGATTGGCGACTGCGCAAAAGCGCCAGTCGCTGGCAGGTGCGAGGCTAGCCAGGCTCACAGTCAGCACTTGCACAATGCTGGCGCCGACCGGCAGTGGGTGTTGAAGAGAGACCTCAAAATAGGCGGTCAACAGCTTATTGCTAGCACTCACAGTATTGCTTCGGGTGGCGTGGACGGCTACTGGTATCTGCAATCCTTCCGGGGCAGCCATATTGCCGTTGTTTGTCAGGGTGACTTGTAATGCGTAATCGCTGTCCGATTGCAGAGTACTGTCGGGTGTTGGCACAGCGGTGATCAGGTAATCCGGAAAACTCAAATCGCTGATCATCACCCAACCGGAGCCCGGGGAATATCCGGCCGCGTCGGCAAAGATTGAGAGGACCTTATTACCATCTGGCTCTTCGTCATTGTAAGCCAGGACGTGCACTGACACCGAGCGCTCACCGCTCGGGATGGTCAGCACGGAGATGCTCGGTTCGCCTTCGAGCAAAAATGGCAAGCGAGTATAATTGCCCTCGCTGCCGGTCCAGAATTGAATTTCCGTGCCATCAGCAAAGACATTGCTTTCCGCCAGAGTAGCTGAGAGCTGGACGGTGAGTGGTTCTACGCCGGGCACCTCGTCATTGCGAGTCACGGTCAAGCCATTCAGATACAGCTCGTTGCTTTCCGGCATAGTCGAAGGATTGAGGCTGACCATCAGGGCCGGGCTGTCGTTGTCCCAAATAGTCAAGACGGCGGCGATATCCATCTCATCGCGGCCGTCGGTCGATTTGCCGGAACAATTGCAGTAGTAGCTCATTGCCACTCGGCCGTTTAGGATTACTTCGCGTCCTCGAGCGATCGGCGCATCGTCGTTATCGAGGATATAATCTTCAAGAATAGCATTATCGACTACGCCGATCGGGAACTGAGTAAAGCTGCGGCCGGCCGGAATGATGATAGACGACGAGGGGAGAATCAGCGAGTTTTTTTCGCTGACCGAGAGGTTCACTGTCAGCGTCTTGCTTAAGTCAATAGGGTTGCCATCCAAGGCGATACGGCGCAAGGTAGCGATAGTGGCATTAGTCCCAGCGCCTTCCGAGACCTCGGCTGGGGAGAAGCTCAATTCCACCCCGGGCACGATTTGTTGGTAGCTGCCTTGGATATTATGATAACGATTGGACAGTACGGTGACTTCCTGTGAGAAAGGCGTGAGCCAACCGGCGACATCCTTGAATTCGAGGGTATAGGTCTCCGCCTCCTTTAGCAGCACCTCGGCGTGCTGCCGCCACTCCGTCTCGCCTTGCATCCGCCAGGCAGCGCCGATATTATCCGGTGAGAGATAGCCGGTGATGCTACCATTGGTAATCAGCGTAAATGTCCTCTCCAATTCAACCCTGTCGCCAACACTGGGATTGATTATTTCCCGAGCCGGGACCACCCAGTTGCCAGTGGCTTGATACCTGATGTCGTATTCACCGACATCCAGGATATACTCTTGCCCAGAATAACAAGAACGGTAGCCGACAGTACAATACGAATTTTGCAAGGTAATGCCAGCAGGCAGAATTTCCGGGTCGGTGTTAAAGGTGACTTTGAAGACGAAAGTCTGGGCGAATTCGGCCGTCAGGTGCAGGCCTTCTTCTGCCAATCGGATAGACCGAGTGGCACTGGTATAACCGTCACTCCAACGTACAAAACGGTGATTGGCCGCTGGGATGGCCTTGATGGTATGCCATATACCCACGCCGTAGTCTCCAGAAGGAGTAACCGTACTGCCGTCTGCCTGTAGCACTCCGGCCTGACAGCCCCAACCTTCTTGCCCGCTCTTGAAAGCAATATTGATTTGGGCGGTGCTGGTGAATTCAGCCAAAATACTCTTGTTGCCAAACCATTTATAAATCTCCAGGTCACGGACTTTATCGGTGGAGCCGTCACTCCACTTGACAAACTGGCAGTTCTCATTTTCCTGGGCTTCGAGATGGACTATGCTGCCCACATCCAATACCGCGTCAGTCATCGCGCCTTGAGTCACTTGGCCCCAATTCTCGCAACCGGGCTTTACCCCGATGCTCACCACCCAAGTCCTAACGAAATCAGCTACCAGATTCACCTCAGTCTGAGCCGTGCTGAGGCTGAGCGTGCGTTGTGGTTCAGTGGGGGTATGGTTGTTGAATTCATCTGTCCAGCCTATCAGGCGGAATCCTGGATCAGGGCTGGCGGTCACAGTGACGGTCCGCGCTACATCGGTAACCAGGTAGTCTTTGGAGCCTGCTCGTCCTGACAGGCCATCTGTGCCAGCAAAGCTGCCGGAAGAATACTCGCTTCCGCTAGTTTTATTATAGCTGACCCGAACACAGCGTTGGAACTCGGCAGTGTAATGGTACGTGCCGCTAAGCTGAGGATTGATTTCCAGTGAAGAATTTACAGAATTATTTTCCTGCCAGCGAATGAACTGCCAATACTCGGAATAAGAAACGCCAGCTCGAATGCTCAATGGCGTGCCTAAATCCTTTACGAAAGTAGCAAAACTCGTCGGAGAGATGTATCCGCCGCCATCTGCCGGTGTCTTGCTGATAATTGCCGTATAAGTCGGCACAAATACCAGATTGATGACATTGTTTGCGGCAACTGCGGAGACATTCCGGCTGTAGGCATCTCGCCAGCTGGCCCGATAATATTCTGTGCAGATAGCACTTAGGTACATCATCTCACCCACATCCAGCAGCCCATCCAAAGGCTGGTCTTGATTATTTTGTTTGACTGCTAGACTACAACCATCGGGAGTCTCTCCGCTGACTGCGATAGCAATCGCCTGCAAAGCGACAAAATCCGCCCGGACCGTTATTCCGTTAGTCGAGACTGTGAAGGTATATTCCTGATCATATTTAAACTGCGGAAATGGGTACGACGTGAACCACCGGCGCAAGCGACTCATTGGCCCGGGCTGAGGAGTCAGGGTGACTTCCTGACCCACAGCCAGCCGGCGGCTAGTCAGGAAATCCGCGAGTTGCAACTGTTGCCCGGCGTAAGTAATGTTGATTCCGCCAAAAGCGTCATCGTCATCATCGTAATATTTTATGGTCACGGGGGCAATCCGTTCAAAAAGAGCATCTGTTGAAAAAGTATAGCTACTAGCCAGCTGTCCACGCG
This sequence comes from uncultured Lentisphaeraceae bacterium, assembly GCA_964619145.1. Lineage (GTDB taxonomy): Bacteria > Verrucomicrobiota > Lentisphaeria > Oligosphaerales > Oligosphaeraceae > JAAZIZ01. The sequence continues at coordinate 8,387 of CAZUCG010000058.1, forward strand.
TCAAGACAAACTGTCGTTCGGCTACCGTACTTTCGCCCTCATCAATTACGCGGTTGCGGCTATCATCCCAGCCTAAAAAACCGTAATTCTCATCGCTGGGCGTCGCAGTCAGCGTTACAGTGACTTCTTCCTCGTCACTATTGCAATCATAAAAGCCAATGCCGGTGATTGTGCCGCCGCCAGACGACCAAAAGTCCAGGTTGCTGATATTAGGATGGATTGCGCGACTATATACCTCGAACCCTTTCTGGAGATGCGCAGACAAGGTCTGGGCGCGTAAGTCAGCAGTCACGGCCAAGGTACGGGCATCTTTCGCCAAGTGGTCATCTGACCAGTAATCGAAGCGCCAGCCGTTATTGCCGTACGCAGCGATATTAATAGTCTCGCCCAAGGCTATTTTGAAAGTCCGCGGATATGCGCCACTACCACCGGGATAAGCCAGTATCCCGGCCGCAAATGGCACACAGGCAAGGGAGAATTGGGCTGCTTCAATAAAATTGGCGGTGTAGGTATTTGCGTTCTCGCCAGCAGTTTCTGGATCGACTATCTCCACCGTTCGCGTACTTGCGGCATAACCATCGGACCAATCAGTGAACAGATAATCTACATTCTCGCTGACCCGCAGCGTGACATTCTGGCCGATGTACTGATTGAAGGTCGTACTACCGCTGGCATAATTAGCTGAGATGCTGCCGCCCGCCGGCGGGTTACACAGCAAAGTCAAGGTCGTGGGCAATGCCCCGATTTCAAAGTCCGCCAACAGCAAGGAATGGTAATAATCATCAGCGGCTCTATCTCCATTTTCAGGAACCCATACTTCCCAAATAACCTGATATTCACCCGCCAGTAACTCGCTGGTAGTATAACGATCCCAGTTATAGCTTGACTTAGAAGATTTGAAAATTGTCGGGAATATTTCCTCGCCTGCCGCGTTAAAAAACCGACAGGTTAACCAGGAATCATAACGCGAGACTTGCCAATAAGAAAAAATACCATCCTGGTCCAAGGTAAATGTGCCGGTCAGAGTGGCGCTCTGCCCAGGCCGCAACGGGCCGACCTTGGCAATGGCTCCCAGCTGATTATTGTTGTGAGTATTTGCCCATACCGGTCGCCAGGGCATATCACCGTCAATGCTGAAAGTAATTTCCGGTGGTGTGGCTCCGGTCGCCAGATTGAGGTCCTCCAGGTCAACGAGAGTGCGGCTGCTGAGCCCACTGCACGCTTGCCATTCCTCGCCAATCAGGCGGAAAGCACGGGCGTTGATAGTAGTCGTTTCAGTCAAGGTCAAGGCTGGGTCCGTCAGGCTTTCCGCGGTAGGATAAGTGCCATCGATGGTGTAGCGCAACTCAGTCCCAGCAGGAGCAGTCAGGGTCAGAGCCACGCTATCGCTGAAGCTATCCCGACCAATCTCGGGCTCACCCGCACTGCGTTCAATCACAACCTTGGCACTGACCGGATAGGCGATGGGCAAAAAATCCTGGCTGCCATTAGACCCGTTAGCGAAATAATAAGCCCAGCTTTGCTCGTTCGTTTCGTTGTAGCCATTATCAGCATCATAATTGTAGGGATAATAGCACAAGACCGGATACTTACAGGACTGCAAAATATTTG
>CAZUCG010000059.1:0-9824 GCA_964619145.1 uncultured Lentisphaeraceae bacterium
TATACGTAAATTATTTAGTTATTACACTGAATATACTAATGAAACAGGAGTTAGGTGAACAAAGCCCCAACCGGCTCTCTGAAAATTACCATCGGGAAATTCTACCGCATCAATGGCAGTTCAACCCAGGTCCGTGGTGTTGTGCCGGACATCATCTTTCCAGCTTTCAGCGATTATATGGATGTCGGCGAGGCCCGCCTGCCCCACGTTATGCCTTGGGATGTGATTCCTCCCACCCGCTTCACTAGCGACCAAACTCTAGCGAAAAAATTGCCTTCCTGGCAGCAGTTCACCGAGCAGTATATCGCCGAATCAAAAGATTTTCAGGAATATCTCCAAGACATCACCTTCTATGGTAAATTGCGAGAGCAGAAACAAATCCCGCTCAACTTAGCGGCCCGCAAAGAATATCTGCAGCAGGAGAAAGCCGCCAGCGAGATGTTCCGAAAATTCCATTCCCAGCGCAAATTAGCCAGGCAAGGCAAGAAGTTGAATTCTGAAAAAGAGCCCGCCCAAGGAAAAACTCAAGACCTCGTTCTGGAGGCAACTCTGGCCATCCTGGGCGAAATGCGCCGGCAATTACCAACCCAAATTAGCCAGACAAGACAAGAACTTGAATTCTGAAAAAGAGCCCGCCCAAGGGAAACTCAAAGCCTCGTTTCGGAGGCAACTCTGGCCATCCTGGGCGAGAAATGCGCCGGCAGTAACTGCCACGCAGACGACAATCGCTCTCCAACTCTAAAACCAAGTGATTACCAAGATGACAAAACTAAGTGAGCAATTTTACCAACGCGGCTGTCAATTCCTAGGTTGCCGGTACCCGTTCATCTGCGGCGCAATGACCTGGATCAGCAACTCTGATCTAGTGGCCGCAGTCTGCAATGCCGGCGGCTTCGCCAGCTTGGCTGGCGGAAATCTGCCGCCAGAGCAACTGGCGAAGGTGATTGAAGACACCCGCAAACTGACCGACAAGCCGTTCGGAGTTAACCTTATCACCATCGCCCCGGCCTACCAAGAACAAATCGCGATGTTACGGCAAAACCCCGTCTCCATAGTCATCTTTGCTGGCAATTTCCCGAAAGACACTGAAATAGCGTCGATTAAGGAATCTGGCGCTAAGGTCATCTGCTTCGCTTCCACCGAATCAATCGCCAAAAGGATGTACCGTTATGGCGCCGATGCTTTGATTCTGGAAGGAACTGAAGCCGGCGGGCACATCGGCCATGTCAGCCTTACAGTATTGCTGCAACAAGTACTCTTTAAATTCGATGCCGTGCCCGTTTTTGTGGCCGGTGGCATCGCCACCGGCAAAATGAGCGCGCATCTGTTGATGATGGGAGCAGCCGGTATCCAAATGGGCACCCGTTTCGCAATAGCAGAAGAGAGTTGCGCTCACCCGGCTTTCAAGGACGCGATGTTACGCGCCGACGCCCGCAACGCAGTCTCCACTAGCCAATTCGACCCGCGCCTGCCAACGGTCGCAGTAAGAGCCCTGAAAAACGAGGGCCTGAGGCGCTTCGGACAATTGCAGCTCGAATTGATCGGCTTGCTTAACGAGGGGCAGATCACCCTTAAAGACGCACAAGCCCAAGTCGAGCACTTCTGGGTCGGAGCTCTGCGCCGGGCAGTCCAAGACGGAGATGTCGAGAACGGCTCAATTATGGCCGGCCAATCGGTAGGATTGCTCAATAAAATCGAGTCCGTACAGACGATTATCAACGAAATCGACCGCGATATCGAGACCGAGCTGCAGAGGGTGAAAAAAACTTTCTGCCAATAAACACCAAGGCCGAGTCTTTTGCTGCTGCTAATACCAGCGCCTTCAACTAATCACTTCGGGAGCATTTTCTTTCTGACAAAAAGCGTTATAGTATATGTTTTTCCAAGCCATTTTATTGGAGTTCAGATATGCTTCATAAATTAGCTGGCCAGAGCATCCCAGCAAGTATGCTTTGTAATATCCCCCGCTTGATCGCGCAATATTACCTGGGGCAGCCTGATTCCCAAGAACCGTTGCAGAGAGTCTCTTTCGGCACCTCCGGGCACCGTGGCTCATCTCTGAGCCTGAATTTCAACGAAGCACACATCTTGGCTATTACTCAAGCCATCTGTAACTATCGGCGCTCAGCCGACATTAATGGGCCGCTCTTTCTGGGCAAAGATACGCACGCCTTGTCGGAAGCGGCCCACAGCACTGCCATTGAAGTCTTAGCAGCTAACGCAGTGCCGACATACATCGCCGAGAACGAAGAATTCACACCAACGCCGGTAATTTCGCACGCCATTATCGGCTACAACCGGACTCGAAAAAATGGCTTCGCTGATGGCATTGTGGTCACTCCCTCGCACAACCCTCCTGAGGACGGCGGCCTCAAATACAACTGCACCCACGGCGGCCCAGCCGACAACGATGTCACTGACTTGATTGCAGCTGAGGCTAATCGCATTCTAGCTGGCCGCAACCGTGAAGTCAAGCGGCAAAATTATCCTCGGGCTTTGCGTTCTGCCTCGATCAAGCACTACAACTACTTGAGGCCTTACATTGCTGACTTGGCGCAGGTCATCGATTTGGAGGCCATCCGCAGTTCTGGATTACGCCTCGGCGCTGATGCCTTAGGTGGCTCCGGCTTAGGTTATTGGTTGCCTCTGGCGCAGCAATACGGTTTGGACTTGACCCTGCTCCACGGAAACTATGACCCCACCTTTAGTTTTATGCGTATTGACCACGATGGCAAGGTCCGGATGGACTGTTCTTCGCGCAAGGCTATGGGTTCATTAATCGAACTCAAGGACTCTTATGATATCGCTTTTGGTAATGACCCGGATTTTGACCGGCATGGCATTGTCACACCCAGCCAGGGATTGTTGAATCCTAACCATTTCCTGGCGGTCGCAGTCGCCTACTTATTTAGCAAACGTCGGCATTGGCCAACGTCTCTAGCCATCGGTAAGACCATCGTCAGCAGCTCGATGCTGGACCGCATTGCCGCCGCACTAGGTCGTCGGCTGCTGGAAGTGCCAGTCGGATTTAAATGGTTCGTGCCTGGATTGGCAGATGAGACTCTGGGATTCGGCGGAGAAGAAAGCGCCGGAGCCAGCTTTTTGCGCTGCGACGGCAAGACTTGGACGACTGACAAGGATGGCTTTATTATGTCGCTACTGGCCGCCGAAATCACCGCCGTCACTGGCCACGACCCGGGTGTCTTCTATCGCACTCTGGAAGAACAATACGGGCATTTCTGGTATGAACGGCAGGACAACCCCTGCTCGCCTGAACAGAAAATCGCCTTGAGTAAAATCTCTCCTCAGGATATCACAGTCCAGGAAATTGCCGGCGCGTCGGTGCAGCAGAAGCTTCTGCGTGCTCCAGGCAATAACGCCTCTATCGGTGGCTTAAAAGTCGTTACTGAGCAGGGCTGGTTTGCCATCCGCCCTTCCGGAACCGAGGCTGTCAGCAAGGTCTATGCCGAGAGCTACCAAAGTGCACAACATCTGCAGGCGTTACAAAGCGAGGCGAAAAAACTGTTGTTGTCGTTGTAAATTTAATCTAATTTGGCCGAGTGGCCCAGACCAGAGTAATTGAAGCTGTTATACAAACGAGGTACTTAGCTATGCGCGATGATAAATTAGTGGTCGGAGTTATCGGTTGTGGGGCCTTCTCGTGGACTCAGGATTTCTTGAATTTTACCTCGAACCCGCATTGTTTGTGCAAATACAGTTGCGATGTCTCGGCCGAAAAAGCCCAGGCGGCAGCGGAAAAATTCGACCTCCCAATCGCCAGCACGGATTTTATGGAACTAGTCAATGACCCGGAAGTCGATTTATTGAAGATCAGCACCAGCCACGACGCGCATTGGCCGATTATCGAAGCAGCGGCCGCAAAGGGCAAGCATATCTTTTGTGAAAAACCGATGGCCTTAGAAGAAATGGAAGCGATGGCCATTATCCGTGCGGTGCAAAAAAACGGCATCCATTTTTGTGTGGATATGAATCGCCGGATGGCGCCCTCGATGCAGGCCCTCAAAGATGCCTGGCAGCAACAACAACGCCAGCCACGACACCAGCCTTGGCGTTTTATCGAAAAAGAGCGCCCGCAGTTAGCAGAAGAAAAACTCACTCACTTCCTGATGAATATCCAGGATGAGAGCAGCTCCTACCGACCAGTGCACCTCGACCCATTTCACGGCGGCGGCGAAATCCTGGGCGAGACCACCCACTGGCTCGACTTGGCCTGCTGGTTCTTTGCGCCACAACGGCCCTGCGAAATCCTCGCCTGGGGATCGCCAAGACTAAGCCACGGCATTAACCTGAAATTCGAAAGCGGTGACAGCGCGACTATTGTTTTCAGCTGCTGCGGCTCTTTCGATTATCCCAAAGAAACGTATCAGGTCACCAGCAACGCCTCGCTGCTCTGCAATAACTTCTTTGTGGAAAACAGCTACTACGGCATCCCCGATGCCCTAAACCAAACCTTCCCGTTGCAATTTGACGGCTATCAAGATATCGGCGTCAAAGGCGGCTGGGACGGATATCTGGCCAAAGCTGCCGCCCAACGCCAAGGCTGCCTAAATCTCAAATCCGCCAGCAAACCACTGGTAGTAGATAAAGGCCACCGACAAATGCTCGATACGTTTGTGGACTCCATCCTGACCAACAAACCCTCGCCTTGCGACGAATTGGCCGGTTGGACTGCCGTATACCTCGCACTGCTAGCTATCCAATCTATCGAATTGCGCCAGGCGCTACCCGTGCTGCCCCATAAATTGGAGCCGCTGTTTGCCTGAATCAGCTGGCCACTTAATTACTTCTTCCACTGCCAGAGGCAGACTACAGCGCGCTGCTGCGCCAAATAGTCGAGCAACAGCAGCATAACTGAGAAAATCCTATGTCCCCTGAAAAATCCTCCTTTAAGTCCTGGTCAGCCAGCAGAAATGCCAATTCTCTCGAAGCACTCCGGGATGACTTTTATTGGCACCTGCGCTATACCTTGACCTCCAGTGACTTAAATCAGACCGACCAAGAACGATACCTCAGCTTTTCCCTAGCGGTCCGAGACCGCTTGGCAGAGCGCTGGATAAAAACCCAGGACGCCTACCACCTCGCCAAAATCAGGCGCGTGTACTACCTGTCAATGGAATTCTTGATTGGCCGGCTGCTCGATAATAACGCAATGAATCTGCTGATTTCCGAGACCTGCCAGGAGGTCCTGCAAGACCAAGGCACAAGCTGGGAAGAGATGAAAGAACTCGAATCTGATCCCGGCTTGGGCAACGGCGGCCTAGGACGCCTGGCGGCTTGTTTCCTTGATTCTATGGCCACCCTCGGACTGCCCTGCCAAGGCTATGGACTGCGCTATGACTACGGCATCTTCCGGCAAAAGATCGTCAACGGCAAGCAAATAGAAGAGCCTGATGCCTGGCGGCGCGAAGGTTATCCCTGGGAGCACAAGCGACCAGATTATACCACCACTATTGGCTACGGCGGCATATCTACGCCCACCGACGTCAATGGCCGTACCACTTGGCGCTGGATCCCCAGCAAATACGTCACTGGTGTCCCTTACGATATACCAATTGTGGGCTACGCTGGCAAGACAGTCAATACTTTGCGCCTCTGGTCAGCCCGCGCCAATGTCGAATTCGATTTCCAGACGTTTAATCAAGGCTCGTATGTCGAAGCAGTCGAGAAAAAAGTCAACGCCGAGACTCTAACTAAGGTCTTGTATCCTAATGACAATTTTGAACACGGGCGGGAATTGCGCTTACGCCAGCAATACTTCTTTGTGGCCTGTACCCTGTCGGATATCCTGCGCCGTTTCGAAACCGAAAATCAGGACTACTACCTGCTGCCTGATAAAATCTTCCTGCAACTCAACGACACCCACCCCACTCTGGTTATTCCTGAGTTGATGCGCCTTTTGATTGACCTCAAGGGTATTGATTGGGACAATGCCTGGGCCATCACTCGCGCCTGCACTGGCTACACCAACCACACCGTCTTGCCTGAAGCACTCGAAGCCTGGAAAATGGATATGTTCCAACGGCTACTGCCACGGCATACCCAAATCATCTATGAAATTAATAGCCGCTTTATGAATGAGATCAGCCTGCGCTTCCCAGGCGAACACGAGCGGATGAAACGGATGAGCATCATCGAGGACGGGAACCCGCTGATGGTTCGGATGGCTAACCTGGCCTTCGTCGGCTCTAAATGCGTCAATGGCGTGGCCCAAATCCATACCAATATCCTGAAGAAGACCCTGTTCCGGGATTTCCACGAATTATGGCCCGACAAAATTCTCAATCTGACCAACGGTATTACCCAGCGCCGCTGGCTATTGCAGGCTAATCCCGGCTTAGCCGAGTTAATCAGCAGCCGTATCGGCAAAGGCTGGATCACCGACCTGACCGAGCTGCAACAGCTGAAGCCACTAGCGGATGAGCAGGAATTCGTAACTGCCTTCCAACAAATCAAGGACGCCAACAAACGCCACTTGGCTGAATACATTCAGCAGACTGAACATATCGAAATTGACCCGACTTCGCTTTTTGACGTGCAAGTCAAACGGCTGCACGAATATAAACGCCAGCTGTTGTTAGTTCTGTACATTATCATTATATACCGCCGCCTGAAAAACAATCCCGAATTAGTGATTCAGCCCCGGACTTTTATTTTCGCCGGCAAAGCCGCCTCTGGTTATCTGCTGGCTAAATCTACCATCCAGCTGATTTATGGCGTCGCCAAAGTCGTTAACAACGACCCCATCAGCAATAAGTACCTGCGGGTGGTATTCTTGCCCGATTACCGCGTCTCGTTGGCCGAAAAAATCATCCCCGCCGCGAATTTAAGCGAGCAGATTTCTCTAGCCGGCAAAGAGGCCTCTGGCACTGGCAATATGAAACTGACCCTGAATGGCGCCCTCACCATCGGCACTCTGGATGGCGCTAATGTCGAAATCCGGGAGGAAGTCGGCCCAGAGAATTTTTTCCTCTTCGGTATGACGGCAGAAGAAGTCCTGACTCGCCAGGAATCTTATTCGTCTTGGGATATCTACCACATCGATGCTGAAATCCAGGATGCCATCGATTGCATCCGCAATAACCTCTTCTGCCCGCTGTCCCCCGACGCCTTCGCACCTATCGTGCGCTCATTGCTGGAATTCGGCGATCACTTTATGGTCCTGGCAGACTTGCGTAGCTATATCGATACCCAGGAAAAAGTCTCGCAGTTGTATCGAAATCCTCAGAAATGGCACCGCCAGGCCGTGCTGAATACCGCCAGCGCCGGCAAATTCTCCTCCGATCGCAGCATTAGTGAATACGCCAGCCAAATCTGGAACCTGCAACCATTTGCCGTCGACGATTTTCTCGCTGCCCAGCCGTAAGCCTGACGGCCGACTCTAACCCTCACCTCAACCCGAGAGAATAAATTTTTTAGCAATGCCGCGCTCCAAGTTAATATTATTTGATCTCGATGGCACCCTCTACTTGAATGGCAAGCTGTTCCCTAGTGTCATAGAGCTGATTGAAAAACTCAGCCGCTCGGATTTGCAATACGGCTTCCTGACCAACAACAGCACCATCGGCCCGCGCGACTATTACCGTAAGTTGAAAGCACTCGGCTTGAAACTCAAACCGCACAACGTGGTCACCAGCTGCGAAGCTAGTTGCCTGATGTTACGCGGTTTGGGGCTAGGCCCAGAAATATACGTCCTGGGAACTCGTAAATTCCGGAATTACCTGGCCAGCCAGGGTTTTATTCACTCCTACTCCCTGGCTAAGGCACTACTGATCGGCTTTGATACCGAACTGACCTACCACAAGCTGACCGAAGCCACCCGGCTAGTGTTGGCCGGAATCCCCATTGTGGCCTCACACCCAGACCCAATTTGCCCAGGTGACCTCCCCGACGCTGGGATGCTGCTGGAATACTTCAAAGCCGCCCGCCCCGGGACCATCATCCAAGCCATCGCCGGCAAGCCGCACCGCTGGCTGGTCGAACTGCTGGAACAGCGTTTCCAAGTCCAGCGGGAAGAAATCATTATGGTCGGCGACCGCGTCAATACCGATATGCGCTTCGCCCAGAATTTCGCGATGCGCTCCATTCTGGTGCTCAATGGCTTACCCCAACCAGAGTTGGGCGACATCAGCCCGACCTTGATACTCCCAGAAATCGGCCAACTGGCAGGACCGTACTGGCCCCGTCAGCTTGGCTGGTAATTCCCTCATCTGGCGACGACTGTGCTGCCATCGCCAGACCACCACACCCTTAGGACAAATTATAATGCGCTTCGATCAAATCATTCACACCGTCAGTATGATCAACAAGGAAAACCTTGACGTCCGCACAGTCACGATGGGCATTAACCTGATGGACTGCCGACACCAAGACGCCGACAAGATGTGCAAAAAAGTAATTGCCAAAATTGAGAAGTGCGCCGGCGAGCTGGTAAAAACCTGCAACAACGTCTCGACCAAATACGGCATCCCAATTATCAACAAACGCCTGGCAGTCAGCCCGGCTGCCGATGTTGCTGCCGGACACGGCCCAGAGGCCTTCGTGGCCTTGGCCAAGGCTATGGACCAGGCAGCGCGCTCCGTCGGCGTGGATTTTATCGGCGGCTACAGCGCCCAAGTACAAAAAGGCTCCAGCGAAGCCGATGAAATTCTGATGGATTCGCTGCCTGCGGCAATGCTGGCCACTGCCAAGGTCTGCTCTTCGATCAATGTCGCCAGCAGCCGCGCCGGCATCAATATGCGGGCCGTCGGCAAACTCGGGCGCATCCTGCTGCAAATTGCCGAGGCCAGCCGGGCCAACGACGGCTTCGCCTGTGCCAAGCTGGTCATCTTCGCTAATCAGCCAGAAGATAACCCGTTTATGGCCGGCGCGTATCACGGCCACGGCGAACCCGAGACGGTCATCAACGTCGGAGTCTCAGGACCAGGAGTAGTCTTGCGCGCCCTGCAGCGCCGGATCGAGAACTGCGGGGCCGAAAATCTCGGCCTGGATGACTTGGCAGAAGAGATTAAACAAACCAGCTGCCGAGTGACCCGTTGCGGTGAGCTGATTGGCCGAGAAGTAGCCAAACATCTGCAGACGCCGTTCGGCATTGTCGATTTATCCCTGGCACCAACCCCCAAAGTCGGTGACAGTATCGGCGAAATTTTGCAAATTCTCGGCCTGGATGCTATCGGCGCGCCCGGCTCTACTGCCTGTATCGCAATGCTCAACGACGCCGTCAAAAAGGGCGGCGCCTTCGCGTCTCAGTCAGTCGGCGGACTCAGCGGCGCATTCATACCTGTCCTGGAAGACTCCGCTTTGGCCGACGCAGTCAGCCGCGGCGAACTCACCCTGGAAAAACTCGAGGCGATGACTTGTGTCTGCTCCGTGGGGCTCGATATGATAGCTATCCCCGGCAATACGCCAGCCGAGACCATCTCGGCCTTGATTGCCGACGAAATGGCCATCGGGATGATCAATAAAAAAACTACCGCCGTGCGCCTGATCCCCGTACCTGGGAAAAAAGCCGGCGAGCGGGTCGAATTCGGCGGGCTATTCGGCGGTGGTACTATTATCCCAGTGCACAATATGGGCAAGTCTGCCCGCTTTATCAACTTCGGCGGGCGTATTCCAGCACCTATACATAGCCTGAATAACTAAGACAACGGCGGTACATCCCCCGACGGCGAGGACGACGGCGGCACATCCTCCGACGGCGAGGACGACGGCGGTACATCCTCCGACGGCGAGGACGACGGCGGTACATCCTCCGACGGCGAGGACGACGGCGGTACATCCCCCGACGGCGAGGACGACGGCGGTAC
>CAZUCG010000060.1:0-9796 GCA_964619145.1 uncultured Lentisphaeraceae bacterium
GGCCCTCGTCATAGACCCAACCGAGGCCCGCTTGAGGATGATCGTTAACGTCCAAGACCCAGAACTTACGTGTGTCCGGTCCTGCCGGGACCTCATCAGGCAAGCATTCGAAGGTCTGCATACTGGCCAATTTAGTCGCGAACTCCAAGTTCTGCAGATTGGCATTGAACAGGTCTCTCTGTTGGTATTGCTCTGTCACATCACGAAAGACCAGCACCGCACCGGCAATCTTGCCGCTGGCTCTTCGGATCGGCGCTGCACTGTCGGCGATGTGGTACCGCTGCCCGGTGCAAGAAATCAAGTCGGTATGATCAACTAGCTCGGCAATTTTACCTTCCTGTAGAGCCTTAGTCACTGGTGAGAGCAGCGGCTGATTGGTCAAATAATTGACAATCTTAAAGACCTCGTCCACATTCTTGCCGATTGCAGCATCCTCTTCCCAGCCAGTCAACTTAGCCGCGATGTCGTTGAGCATAGTAATATTGCCGTCGAGGTCAGTCACTATCACTGCATCACCAATTGACTTGAGGGTCTGCAGAAAACGCTCGGCCGTTTCCTGGGCGAGATTGCGGGACTGCTGCAATTCGGTAGTATCCTGGGAGACCCAGAGCACGGCCTCCTTTTTATACAACCAAGTCGGCAATTTACTAAAAAAAGCCGTGCGCAATGTCCCTCGATAGACAAAATCCAGGCTTGTCTGCTTGCCGGTCTTGATAATGTCCTGGATGATGGCCAAAAAAGTATCGTAGTCCAGGTCGTGGATATCGCTCAGATGTCGCAAGTCATATTTACGCTCGTCGAGCATATAGCGGTTTCCCAATTCCGTATGCAAGATATTACCGTCGACATCAGCGACAAAAAATCGTAGCGGCAAATAACTGAATAGTGTCGCACTACGCTGCCGGTTGCGGCGACGAAGAGCGACAAAAATATAACTGCCGATTAACAGGACCGACAAAACTAGCAGCCCGATCCCGATAAATAGCATCTCCTGCTGCCGGTCCGCCCAGCTTTTACTCGCAGCACCGCGAAATTTGGCAGTCGAGGGTATGCGATCTGCGGGGACGGCCCAGGTCTGCAATTCCGGCCAGTTCAAAATCAGCTCGCTGTCCTGAGTCTCAGGCGGGATATGCCCGGCGTGGCGCCCATCCAGGACCGTGAGGAGGATTTCGCCGATCCGGGCCGCGGCATTTTTTTCGCTGTTGACATATCCACCCAGCACTGTATAAGGCAGCAGTACATCGCACATCACAATCACCGGCACCGGCGCAGAGTTGCTGATTTCTGCACACATCTGGGCCTGTTGTTGAGCGAGGTTGGTCTTGTCGCTGAACCAGGCATAAAAGAGCACGACTGTCTGCCGGTCCAACTGCGAAATATACTCCAGCATAGCGGTGGTGGAAATTAGATCTGGATGCAGCACCTCGACTGAGATGCCGGCAACCCGATTGTCTTGCTCCTGCAACTGCCGACGAATGCGAACGCTGGCGACACTGCGGTCCACTAATAGCACGGCTTTTTTGAGGTTAGAAAACAGTCGCAGAGCAAGGAAGATATTTTCCTTGGTCGCGAGATTCTGGATCACTCCAGTCATATTCGGATGCAGCTGCAAGTCGGCGCTATCCCAACTGTTCAAAGCGGAAAAAAGTACCGCGGTATCAGGATGCAGCTGCTCTAAATTATTCCTCAAGAGCTTATAAGCCAGGTTATTAAACGTCACCACCGCGCTGTATTTGCCCGCTTTCAAGGCCGGCCAGTACGGTGCTAGTTTTTGGGCCCAGATTTTCGGCGAGCTATCCCACTGTGAATCAAGCTCCACCTGCTCCAAGATGTGCGGAACAGTAGACTTGCTCAGAGCTTGGTTCAAGGCCGGCAAAGTCTGATAGAATTGTGAATAAGTTACGTTGAAAGAATGAATCAGGAGTATAGATTTGCTTTGTGGACGAATAGCGGCTTCACTCGCCGCCCGCACTGACGCGGACGACAGCAAAGCCAACCAGCCACACAATAAGACCAGACATTGCTTGGATAGGATAGAAGTCATCAAAAAGCAGATACTAGTGACAAAAAAAGTAAACCCAAGTAAACTCTATAACGTAACCTCGGAAAGAACATTTTCCAGAACTGACCGAGCATATTTATCGGCTGCGGCTGACAGCAGAGATTCACCATTGCATCAGCGGCAGTTGCAAGGCCTCCGAAAGGCGCTCCCGAATAGGATAATACGGATGCTGAGGGCTGACCTTGTTCTTGGTGAAACCTAGCGTGAGGCCACTTTTTTTGTCTGCCAGGCCTAGGGCACCAGCAGCACCGCCGTGCCCAAATACCTGCCCTAAATCCTCAGGCGGACCGCCCAAGACGTAGCCCAGACCGAATTTAGCCCAAGTGCCACCCTCCGGGAGCGGGTCATCGGCCGCCCGGCATAACTGCGTAGCCTTGGCAATGCTCTGGGGCGCCAAGGTCCGCACGCCATCGACTGCAAATAATAACGAGGCGTAAATTTTTGCCAAAGCGCGGGCGCTCGCCAGGCCATTGGCAGAAGGGATAAAGCCTTGGCGTAAAATAGTCTTATGGATAAAATCGCGGCACCAGGATTCGCCATTGGGTATAGCGGAGGCATCGATAGGCACAAAACGGCGCTCGGCGGCTGGTGTGCTACCAAAGAACACCTCATCCTGCAAATGTAGCGGTTGCAGGATTTCCTCACTGATAGTCTGGCGAAAATCTTGTCCGCTGGCCCGTCTGGCGGTTTCGCCCACCAGCCAGGCGAAAGTAATGCCGTGATAGGCGCATTTGCCGCCAGGCGGCCAAGCCGGGCTCAGCGCGGCAATGCGCTGACACATCAGTTGCCAATCCGCCAGCTCGTCAGCGCAGTTGTCAGCGGGAATATTCTGCAAGGCAGCACGATGGCTTAACAGATGCCAGACCAGAGTATCCTCCTTGCCTTGGCAGGAGAATTCAGGCCAGAGATCACCCACTCTGCTGTCATAGCTCAACAGGCCCTTTTCCACCAACCGATGCAAGGCAGTACTTGCAATGCCTTTGCCAACTGAAAATATCGGAAACAAGGAGTCAGAAGTTATCGGCTGAATGCACTCCGGCTCAGCATAGCCAGCACATAGATCAACCAGCAATTCACCGTGCTGATAAAGAGCCAGCTGACAACCACACTCCTCACCAGAAGAAACAGCAGAATCAAGGATTTTCTGCAAAACTGGAGCAATTATAGATGCCTGTAAACGCATAACCGCACACTCGCTTCGTAAAAGAAATCAACGCCAACACAACAAGCAATTGCAGGAAAATCCCCTAGATAAAACAATTTTACCTACCGGAGTATAACTTTAATGCAAATTTTTTACTTTACAAATCGGCAAACGACTTGAATTCAGGCAAAATTAGATTATATTCAATCACAATCAATCACAAACGCGCAGCTTTCGCGCAGAACTCAACCACACCGATGAGCATTTCCAGTCACCGATTATTAACTACTGAACGTGAACAGCGGATTCTTGCTTTACTAAAGGAATCCGAGGCGCTGTCGGTATTATCTCTCAGTGAGTGCCTTAGTGTTTCGGAAGCGACCGTCCGCCGCGATTTGCAATGTTTGCAAGAGCGCGGTCTTTTGGCCCGTTTTCACGGTGGTGCGACCTTGAAAGCTCCTGGGCAACTGGAGTTGTTGTTTGCCGACAAGGAAAGCAAATTCAGCGATGAGAAACAGCGCATCGCCGTTGCTGCGTTAGAGCTCGTGCAGCCGAACGACAGCATCTATCTGGATGGCGGCAGCACAGTCCTGCGACTGGCCCGGCTGCTGGAGAATCGTAGCGGCTTGACTATCGTCACCAACTCCTTGATGGCCGCTTCGTTGCTGATGGAAAGCGGCCACCGTCTGATTCTCGCCGGTGGCGAGTTCCGCGCCATCAGCCGCACTATGGTCGGACCGCTGTCCACCCAGATCTTACAAAGCATCGCCGTGGACAAGGCTTTTATGGGCACTATGGGCCTGACCTTGGCCGACGGGCTTAGTACCTCCGATGCCAACGAAGCCTTTACTAAAAAACAAGCTATGAGCCGTGCCCGGCAAACCATCCTCCTGGCCGACCATAGTAAATTCGCTGTGGCATCGTTTGTCAACAGTGGCCGTCTCGACGATATTCAGACAGTCATCAGCGACGATATCCCCGAGGATTTTCAACAACGCTTTAAAGAATTAGGCATAAAGTATATTTTAGGCTAACCCCTGAAAATTGAGCAATTATAAAGAGGAGCAGCATTATGGCAGTTGGAATAGTAATGCCGAAAGCCGGCAATTCGGTTGAAGAATGCATTTTGAGCAAATGGCGCATCAAGATCGGTGAACAAATCAATACTGGTGACATCATCGCCGATATCGAAACCGACAAATCAGCCATCGAAGTAGAGGCCACCGCCGCCGGTACCGTGCTGGCACTGTTCTGGGACGAGGGCGACTTGGTACCAGTACTGCTGAATATCTGCGCCGTCGGAAAGCCAGGCGAAGACTTCGCTGACTTGAAGCCTACCCCAGACGGCGAAGCTAAACCAGCTGAAGACAGCACAACCGCCAGCAGCCCCGCCAGCAAAACCCCCGCGGCTGTAGCCCCAGCAGCAGCAGCAGTGACTACAGCAAGCGCTGAGAACGCACCGCTCAGCCCACGCGCCAAGAAATTTGTCTCCGAGCATCCGTTCGTCCTGCCAGCCATCCAAGGCAGCGGCGCACAAGGTCGTATTCTCGAGCAAGATGTCGCCGAGGCCTATCAGGGCGCTCCACATCTCAGCCGGGCGGCGGCAGCAATGCTGGCCGACGGCGTCTCTGCGCCATTACAAGGCAGCGGCATCAGCGGACTGGTACTAAGCAGTGATATGGGACAGAAACCCGCGCCTGCTGCAGCCGCTGCCGCGACAGCGGCTACCACCTCGGCGGCAGGCGCTGTCAACGCTGGCCTCGAAGATGTGATTACTGAACAGCCGCTCTCGAATATCCGCAAGATTATCGCCGGCCGTCTGCAAGAATCGCTATCAGGGATGGCGCAGTACACCCTCAATGCGGAAGCCGATGTCAGCAATTTGCTTGCTCTCCGGGCCCGCATCAAAGCCGAAGGCGAGAAACTCGGTCTGGCGAACATCAATATCGGCGATATGGTTATGTACGCCGTAATCAAGGCCTTGCTGAAACACCCAGAGCTGAACGGCGAATTCGCCAATAACGTGCTTAAATTGCATTCTGCAGTCAATATCGGCTTCGCTTGCGACACGCCGCGCGGCCTGATGGTCCCTGTCCTGCATCACGCACAGCTGATGTCCTTGGGCCAGATGTGCCAAACAGTGAAAACAATGGCCAAACAAGCTACTGACGGGAATTTGAACCCGGATTTACTGGCCGGCGCCACCTTCACCGTCTCCAACCTCGGGGCCTTCGGCATCACCACTTTCACGCCAGTAATCAACGCCCCACAGCTGGCCATTTTGGGCGTCGGCAAGACGCTGTTGCGCCCAGTCCGGGCTGCGAATGGCGAGATCAACTATCGCGACTATATGCAATTCTCGCTGACTCTGAACCACCAAATCATCGACGGCGCTCCCGGCGCGCGGTTCTTGCAAACTCTGAAGGCCATCATCGAGAACTTCGAATTGGTGTGTGTCGCCGGCTGACAGCACTCGCAGCATTAACCGCTATCCCTTAAACCCATCAGCAAAAAATAAGAGAATTATGATGTACGATTTAATAGTAATTGGTGCCGGACCGGGCGGCTATGAAGCCGCTGCCTATGCTGCCAAAATGGGCAAGAAGGTCGCGTTGTTCGAGAAAAATGAACTCGGCGGGACCTGCTTGAATATCGGCTGCATCCCAACTAAGACTCTCTTGCGCTCAGCCAAGGCGCTGGAAGACTGCCACGAGGCATCGCTGTATGGCATTGACATCGTCGGCGAAGCCAAGCTTGATCTGGCAGCCGTGCAAGCCCGCAAGCAAAAAGTCGTCTCGACTCTGGTCCGAGGCGTCGGCGCGATGCTTAAGAACTCAGGTGTAGAAGTCATCAAGGCCGAAGCGCATCTGAGCGGCCGCGGCAGCGTGACAGCCGCAGGCGAAGTCTATAAGACGGCCAACATCCTGATCGCTACCGGCTCTGTGCCAGCTACCCCACCGATACCAGGACTGCAAGACAATTCCGCGGTGCTGGATTCTACCGGCATCTTGACTCTCGATAAGACTCCAAAGGAACTGGTCATCATCGGCGGCGGCGTAATCGGCTTGGAATTCGCCTCGTTCTTCGCCAGCATCGGCTGCACTGTCAGCATCGTCGAGATGCTGCCGAAAATTGCCCCCATAGTCGATGCAGAAATTGGTAAAAAACTGCTGGCTGAGCTGAAGAAAGCCGGCATCATCTTCCATCTCTCCTGTAAAGTGGCGCGCGTTGAAGGCAACACCCTGTTCTTCCAAGACACCGATGGGAAAGAACAAAAAATCAGCGGCGACTATATCCTGAACGCCACCGGCCGCAGGCCAGTGCTGCAAAACCTGGGGCTGGAAGAACAAAAAGTCGATTTTGACCGCAGCGGCATTACGACCGATGAATTTGGTCACACCAACGTCCCTGGTGTCTGGGCCTGCGGTGACGTCACTGGGCGCTGCCTGCTGGCCCACGCCGCCACCCGAGAAGGCATCGTGGCGGTCAATAATATGTTCGGCAAAACCGACCGGATGCGCTACCAGGCCATACCGTCAGTCATCTACACCCATCCCGAGGTCGCCCAAGTGGGCGCGACAGAAGAAGAGTTAAAAGCCAAGGGCATCGCCTACCGTAAGGCAGTTATGCCGATGGCTATCGCCGGGCGCTTTATGGTCGACTATCCGGGCAAGAATGGGACGGTCAAAGTGCTAGTCCAAGAAAAATACGGCCAGATTCTCGGCGTCCACGCCATCGGCGGCTGCTGCAGCGAATTCATCGCCAATGCCTCACATATGATTGAACTGGAATTGCGGGTAGAGGACGTGCGGCAGATTGTCTTCCCCCACCCAACCGTCTCTGAAGCATTGAAGGAAACCATCCTGCAAGCCTGAAAGACGCAGCGAATATTTTAATTACTCGAAATTAAACCACTCTCAAAAAGCAAAGGATTTTTATTATGACCAAATGCTTGGAAATTTATCCAGATGAAGTATTCACGCGGGGGCAAGTAGATTTCACGCCGATCCCTATTTGCGCTTATGACCTCGACCTCAAAACTGAAAAAAAACTGTTCAGCACTGAGGAATTCGTGACTATCTATCACGATATGTTTGTCTTGCGGACCTTCGAGACCGTCATCAATGAATTGAAACTCAAAGGCGAATACAACGGCATCAAATACAACCACGCCGGCCCCGCCCATTTGTCGATGGGACAAGAAGCCGCTGCGGTCGGGCAAGCTTTTAGCTTGGATGCCAATGACCACATCTTCGGATCACACCGCAGCCATAGCGAAATCCTGGCTAAGGGCCTCTCCGCCATTCGCAAACTCGACGACGAGGTCCTCAGTAAAATAATGCGTGAATTTTTTGCCGGCTCGACCTTGCGAGTGGTGGAGAGATGCGGCTGCCAAAATGTCAAGGACTTAGCCCGGCACTTCCTGGTGTATGGCGCTTATGCGGAAATCTTCGCCCGCACCACTGGCTTCAACAAGGGCTGGGGCGGCTCTATGCACTGCTTCTTCACGCCATTCGGCATTTACCCCAACAACGCCATCGTCGGCGGCTCCGGCTCGGTCAGCCCTGGCGCGGCCTTGTTCAAACGCGTCAATCGCGAACCCGGTATCGTGGTCTGCAATATCGGCGATGCGTCATTCGGTTGTGGGCCAGTCTGGGAAGGGCTGATGTTCTCCGCAATGGACCAATACCGCAAACTGTGGGACAAATCACTCGGTGGCGGACTCCCACTGCTGGTGAATTGCTTCAATAACCAATATGGAATGGGTGGACAGACCAGAGGCGAGACTATGGGCTATGACATCCTGGCGCGGATCGGCGCCGGCGTTAACCCCGAGCAGATGCACGCCGAACGCGTGAACGGCTATAACCCCCTGGCCGTCATCGACGCAGTCAAACGCAAAAAGGAAATCCTGCTGGCCGGCAAGGGCCCAGTGCTGCTTGATGTGGTGACTTATCGCCTAGGCGGGCATTCCCCCTCCGACGCTTCCAGCTATCGCAGCAAAGAAGAGCTGGAGCGCTGGCAGGCAGCTGATGCTATCCCAGCCTACCACGATAAGCTGGTGGCTGGCAAAATCGCCACTGCAGAACAACTTTCCGCTATCCAAGACAGCTGCCAGGAGATGGTTTTCGAGATGTTCAAGCTGGCTATCGACCCGGAAATCTCACCGTACGAAACAATGGAGTCGAAATTCATCGAGACGGTGATTTTCTCTAATCAGAAAGTAGAGAAATTTGCCGATCGGACTCCCGAGACACTGCAAAAGCTCGAGGAGAATGAGCAGTACAAGAAGATTCAAAGCAAGGTCCGTTTTGCTGGTGCAGACGGCAAGGCAGTGCCCGTTATGAAGCAGTACAATTTCAGTGACGCGGTCTTTGAGGCGATGGTGCATCGCTACTTGATTGACCCGACTATGGTCGCTTTCGGCGAAGAAAACCGCGACTGGGGCGGCGCTTTCGCCTGCTACCGCGGCTTGACTGAATTATTGCCCTACCATCGCCTGTTCAATAGCCCAATCTCAGAAGCCGCCATCGTCGGCGCCGCTGTGGGCTATGCTCTGGAGGGCGGCAGGGTAGTCTGCGAGCTGATGTACTGCGACTTCCTGGGCCGAGCCGGAGATGAGGTCTTCAACCAACTCTCCAAGTGGCAGGCAATGTCCGGCGGAATCTTGCGGATGCCGGTCGTCTTACGGATCTCAGTCGGTTTCAAGTACGGCGCCCAACATTCTCAGGATTGGTCGAGCTTGGTCAACCATATCCCCGGCCTCAAGATTGTCTATCCGGTCACCCCGTATGATGCAAAGGGCCTGCTGAACACCGCTCTGGCTGGTACTGATCCGGTTATTTTCTTGGAAAGCCAGCAGCTGTATGGCAAGGGCGAGCGTTTCCATACCGAAGGCGTCCCGCAAGGCTATTACGAGATTCCTCTCGGCGAACCAGACATCAAGAGGGCTGGCCAGGATTTGACCATTATCAGCGTCGGGCCCAGCCTTTTCAAGGCCCTCGATGCTGCTGAACAACTGACCCAATATGGCCTCGAGGTGGAAGTCATTGACCTTCGCTCCATCAATCCGCTGAACTATGAGCTGCTGCTGGCCTCGCTGAAGAAGACTGGCAAAGTCGTGTTGCTGAACGAAGCAGTAGAACGCGGCAACGTGATGCATAATATCGCAGCGAATCTGACCCAACTGGCGTTCGATTACCTGGATGCCCCGCCTGTCGTCATCGGCTCCCATAACTGGGTCAGCCCGGCCGCAGAATTGGAAACCAAGTTCTTCCCGCAATCAAGCTGGATTCTCGATTCCATCCACGAGCGCATTATGCCTCTAAAGGGCTATACGCCAGTCAGCAACCGCACTCTGGGTGAGCTCAACCGCACCTTGCGCGAAGGTGTCTGACCTACCCGTAACAGACAAGCCACCGGCAGAGAAATCAACCACTCTGCCGGTGTTGTTATTTAGACCACGTCCAAAAAGACAAGCGATGTGTTTAATCGCGAAAAACACAGTTGGAAGTTGGAAGTTCACAATATCCATAATGTCCAGCGGAACTATTGTCAGCCACAATGCTGTTTAGGTTGTGGACACTAGT
>CAZUCG010000061.1:0-9778 GCA_964619145.1 uncultured Lentisphaeraceae bacterium
GACCATCGCAGCTGCATGGCAGCGAAATCCCCAGCCCGGATATCCGAGCCGGGATGGCGCTGATTATTGCGGCTTGCTGCGCAAAAGGAGAATCTTTGCTGAAAAATGTGGATGTGGTATATCGGGGTTACAGCGACCTGCTGACGAAATTGCAGGCACTGGGCTGCGATGCAACGGAAATAGACCACTAGAGGACTGCGATGAGCGGCAAACAACATCTTTGGTCAAGAACCTGCTCCCTGAAAGCTGGAATGGGTTCTCTGCTGCTCTATGAACCCGATAGACTTGGCGAGCTGCGGGACTGTTTGCAGGCATTGGGACGGACTCCATTGCTTTTGGGCCGAGGGAGCAATCTGATTGGCAGTGATTCGGCAACCGCGAGGCCTGTCTTGCGCCTGGCAAAAGGCGCTGAATTCGAGACTGTACTCGCGCTTTCAAAAAATTGCTTTCGGGTTGGTTGTGCGCTCAGCCTGGCAGAGCTGTTGAACAAATTGGCTGCCCGGGGATATGGTGGTTTGGCCGGTCTGGCCGGAATCCCGGGTAGCGTTGGTGGCGCATTGGCAATGAATGCCGGCGCCAATGGTCAGGAAATCGGCCCTGCCATCGAGCAGCTAGATGGCTGGGATCTGCAGAACGACCGTCCTTGGCAGTGGCGCAAAGAAATGGGCGGCTGGGCGTATCGTCAGTCGCCAATCCCAGCCGGAGTTATTGCCTTGCAGGCGATCTTGCGCCTCAGTAAAGTCGAGCCGACCAGCGAGAAGAGGCTGATTGCCGCAGAGAGGCAGCGTCGGAAAAAAGTCACCCCGACTGGTGCTTCAGCCGGCAGCGTATTTCGCAATCCTGCCCTGGAACAACCCGCAGGGAGGCTGCTTGAACAGGCCGGCTGCAAAACACTTACCGCCGGCGTCTTCAGCGTCAGTCAGCAACACGCTAATTGGATCGTCAATCTCTCGCGTTCCCCTGGAAAAGCTGAGGATTGCCGGCGCCTGGTGAACGAAATGCGGGAAAAAGTCCGCCAGCAACTCGCGGTGGAACTGCACTGCGAATGGCGCTGGGCAGACGATGGAGTGTAAATGCAGAGAGAGATGCTCCAGGGCATTGTTCTCAAAGCAATACTGATGCTCAGATTTTCGACCTAAAATTGTTTCCTAACTCAGAAAAGGGGCCCTCGATGCAAAAACTTCTGACGATTGTCTTTGTTCTGTTGGTTTCAGTAGTTGTCCGCGCCAATGCGCTGCTGAATGCCGGCTTTGAACAAGGCCCACAGCATTGGCAAAGTTGGAACGGCGGTTTGCAACTGGACACCAAGACGGGCCGCAGTGGCAACTCTTCTCTGCATCTCGATTTCAGTCAGCCGGCCTCGGCTCAGGGCTTCGGTGCTCATCAGACCATTGAGCTTAACCAGGTCGCCGTCGCCCCGATCACAGTCGGCATTTGGGGAAAAGCCAATGCGGTCAAACGGAACAGCAATGAGCGCGGCCGTGATGGCAGCTGGTGCCGACTGTCAGTCTTTGCCGTCGATACCCAGGGCAAACAAATCGTTAACTGGGACGCCCGGCGACAACAGCTGCATTTCTATTTCGAAGGCGATTTCGACTGGACGTACCAGGAGCGCAATTTAGTCTTCAGCGAGCCTATCAAAAGCCTGCGGGTCTTTATTCAGGGTCGTGATTGCAGCGGCGAGGCCTGGTTCGATGACTTGCTGGTGTTAAATCTTGGCCAGGACTTGGCAGCAGAAAAGAAAACTTATGAGCCTTGCCAGTTGGAAGAATTCTCAGGCCAGATTCGGCTAGAAAACCAGTTTCTGAAATTGCTGCTTGACCCGAATAAGGGCGGCCGGATTTATTCGATTATCGACAAGCAGACCGGCAAGGATTTTACCACCACTCGCGCCAATGGCGGCCTGGCTAAGGATATTGTCAAAGAAATCGGTTTCTCGGATTTATTTTCGCAATTTTATTTACAGGAAAAAAAGGTCGACACTCCTGAGGAAGTCAGCGTCACGCTGCGTGGCAGCTCCAACAAACTGGAGTTCTTCTATCTGCTTAAGACTTACACCCTGCGGCAAAACAGCAGTGAGCTGACGATCGACTACGAGCTGGTCAATGCAGCAGAGGCAATGACAGTGCGGCATTTTACTTTCCGCAATCACAATGAATTGAAGGTGCCCGGCGAAAAAACCCGCTATTTATTCCCGACCTCACAGGGCACCAGCGAACTCATTGAAGGCGGCGGGATGCAGGCTTGGCAAAATGACATCGTGCAAGGTTGGGCGGCATTGTTGGGTTCCCAGAGTGGCAATGGCCTGCTCTGCAAGGTCGATTATCCCGCCTTGGAAAGTTTTTACAACTGGTTTGGGGAAGAGACCAACCTCGAGTGGTTCTATAAGACTGTCCGGGTGGAAGCTGGCGACTCCTGGAAGACCCGCACTACCGTAATGCCGTTACATAATGCGGCCTTGATCTCGGCTGCGAAGTCGAGTCTGGCGGTGGAATTCACCGGCTTGGAACAGAATATCACCCCTGGTCAAGTGCTCGATTTCGGTATAAAAATACATTCTGCGCAGGCGTTAGCCGCCGAGGTCATCGTCAAGGCTGTATCGCTGCCGTCGGGTGAAACCGCGCTAGTGCAGCGCTACTCGGCCAGCCTTGCAGCTGGTGAGAGCGACCTGAGCCAATGTCAATGGCAACGGCCTTTCAGCGGCAGCACGCTGTTGACTTGCGCCATCTATGACAAAAATAACGAATTACTGCTGGAGGGGAAGCGCTTGCTGACGATCGGGGAAAAAACCGCGGATTATATTTTTGAGCCGGAAGCGGCGAAGATTCCGACTATTGGCAATCTCCCCAAGGCGGTCGCTATGAGTGCGGCCGTCAGCACGCCGCACATCTCTTGGGCCCGGCCGTTATCCGGGCAACCGTTGCAGGTCCTCGGGCTGATTGATTCCTTCAGCGCTCGGGAGCTGGCAGAATTAAAGCAACGTCTTGATATGGATTACACGCCGGTGATTTTTTGCCAGGGCTTCGCTCTGGCGGATTATTTTATGCAATACAGCAAAGCTGACAGCAACGTTTGGTTGCAAGAGAACTTGAAGCGGGATTATGACCTTATTTTGATTGCTGGCGTGGGCTGGAACCATATAGATGCCGCAAATCAAAAGAGCATAGTAGCGAAGGTCGAAGCTGGCTGCAGCCTGGTGTATATTTATCCGACCGGCAGTAACGAAGCCCTGGCGGCGATATTGCCGGTCACGGCACCAGATAAAAACAAAAACTCCACCAGTGGCCCCTGGACAAAACACGGCCAGCATTTTATCACTAGCGGCATTCCTTTCGACGCTCTGCCAAATGCCTTCACTTTCCGCTACACTGCTGAGGCGCCGTTACTGAGTTGCGACGGCTATGCGCTAGCTGCCACGCGACAACTGACGCAAAGCCGGGTTGTCGCGCTTACCTATATGGTTGGCTTTCCGGGCACTCAAACTGACCGGCCCTGGTGGTCTGGCGGCGGGCTCACACCCACCGCGACAACTTATGCGGCTACGGACTTGAACCTGTCTTATCCATATTATGAGTATTATTATGCTCTGCTGGCCAGGGCGATGCTCTGGTCAACCCGCCGAGAATCGCCTCTGACAATCTCGGACGTAACCCATAATGAGCAGACGGTACAAGTCGCCTTAGCCGGCCAATGGGCTGAATCCCAGGACCTTCGTCTGGATTGGGAATTGCGCAGTGATTCTTTCGCGCTGCTGGGCAAAGACAGCATCGTCATCAATGACCCGGCAACGCCAATAATCATCACTATACCGGACTTTTATGGGACTGTTTTTCTGCATTTACAATTGAAGAAAGGTGTCGCGGTGTTGGATTTCGCTGCCAACCAGCTCAGCCGTCCAGCACCGTTGCAACTGCTCGGAGTCAGTGCCGAGATCACTTCTTCCGGCGACCAGGTTGAATTGCGCGGCGCCCTGGAAGTGACTGGCACTGGCGAGGCCGAATTACGGCTGCTGGATTCCTGGCGTCGGGTGGTCGCCCGACAGAATATCAAGGTCTCGGCCGGCCTGAACGCCTTCCAGCTCGCCTGCAAGAATCCTCTCTCCCGTGCGTATTGCCTGGAAATAGACAGCGCAGTCGAGGGTGTCAAGGCCGGTACCCTGCGCCAGTGGTGCTATCTCAAAAATGGCCGTCGGGTTTATACTGATTATCCCGTCAACCTGTGGCTGCTGGATTCCGGCTTTATGCATACTCCCGGGTACTTGAATGACTTGCGGATGCAACGCATCGCCGCCGCCGATATCTTCGACTCGGTGCTGCTGCATAATACTGGCTGGCGGGCCATCCCTAAACATATTGCCGCTGCCTCGGAATTTCTCTGGCGGCACAACTTTGAAGTCAGCCTGAATAACTTGGCCCCGCAGCATCTGAATAAGGAGTTCTTCAACGACAACAAAAAACAATACCAGGAGACGAAGGAGACAAGATTTTTATGCCGTCAACCGTGTCTGCACGACCCGGTGACACAGCGTGAAGATCAGGACCGGATTCGTCAGATGATTGCGACCATCAAGGATTATCAGCCCGCGCATTATTCGCTGGGCGACGAGAACTCCCTGACGATGTGGGGCCAATCATTCGATTTTTGTTTTTCCGAATTCACCCTGGCGGCTTTGCGCAAATGGCTGCAGGAAAAATACGCTAGCCTGGAGCGGCTGAACGAAGTTTATCAGACTGCGTACAAGGACTTCCAGGAAATCGTGCCCCTGACTTCTAACCAGGCCGCAGAACAAAAGAACTACGCCTCCTGGTTGGACCATCGGGCCTTTATGGATCGCAGTATGGCGGATTTCTACCAGCAGACGAAGGAATTTGTCCAACAACAGGACCCTGGCTGCCCGATCAGCATCTCCGGGACTGTGCCAACACCGAACCCGTACAGCGGTTATGACTGGTATCTGTTTATGCAAGTCTTCCAAAACGACTTGCTTGCGCCCTACAGCGGCATTCAGACCAGCTTGATTCGCTCGTTCGCAAGTGATAATTTCATCGCTATGCCCTTCAATGGCGGGTATGCCAGAAAAGGCGCTCCGCTTTTCCATTCTGTCTGGCAGACCGCATTTGAATATAAAGGCGGTGGGAATTCATTCTTCATTGATAATATCGCCTTGAATCCAGACCTGACCTTCAGCCGGCAACTCGAGGACTATGGCGCGGCTACTGCAGACCTGCGCTATGGCATTGGCAAACTCTTGCGGAACTGCCGTCGTGACGACGACAAGGTGCTGATTCTCTATAGCCAGAACTCGATGCGGCTGGCCAATATTACCGAACAGGGTGCACTTTTCAATAATGACATCGACGGCTGGCGGCAATTGCTCGATGCGGTCGGCTGCCAATACCGCTTTGTGGCTTCCCAGGAACTGCCGCAGCTCGATCCAGCTCAACACCAGGTGCTGATCCTGCCGTTCACTATCAGCCTAGCAGATGACGAAAAAGCTGGGCTGGAAAAATATCTCCAGGCTGGTGGCGCGGTTATCGCTGATTATGGCCTAGGCACCTATGATGGACACGGCCGGACCGCCTCGGCTGACCACGTCGCAGAACTCCTGGGCATAAGCAGAAAAAATGGCCAGGTGGTGCCTGGCCAACTTACCTTCGAAGGACTGCAAACGCGGTTGCAGCTGCAGGACGACACGACTGCCGCCACAACTGCGAAAGTACTCGGCAGAATCGATAAATATCCGGCGATCTTTTTGCGTGAAATCGGCAAAGGGAAAATAATTTATGCGAATTTCTTGTTCAATCAATACCCCAGCCTGAAAAATTCGTATCGGGACAACTGCCTTTACCAGAAGCTGCTGCGTAAATTACTGCGCCACGCTGGCATAGCCTCTTTCCCAGTTCTGCTCAGCCAACAAGATGGCCAGGAGCCGCATTGCAGCAGAATCTTCCGCTTCCGCAGTGGTGAAATTGACTACCTCGGCTTGTTGCAGGAACTGCACTCAGAGACAAAATTCAACCGCCTGAAAATCAATCTGGAGCGCAGTTGCCATATCTATAATGTCCGCAAAAGAAAATATTTGGGCCGGCAGCAGCAATTCGAGCTAGAGTTATCTCCAGGGGAAGCCGCTTTTTTCTCGCTCTTGCCCGAGCAGGCCGCCGCTCCGACTATCGCGCTAAATCCAAAAGCCGTGCCGGCCGGTGCGGAAGTAAACTGCCAGATCGGCCTGCCGGACAGCAGAGACGCTTCGCCGACGCAACGGGTCATCCGCCTGGAAATCCTCTCTCCGGACGGACAAATATGCAAACCTTACAGCCGCAATCTTGCCGCCGCAAACGGACAATTCTCTCATTCCTTCAGCACTGCGTTCTCAGACCAACCTGGGCAATGGCAGGTCAGGGCCATCGATTTGAGCAGCGGCTTGACGACCGTAACCGGGCTGACAATCAGCAAAGACTAAGCAATTGGCCGAACAAGACATTTCCACCAAGGAGGACACTATTATGCGCCATTTCTTCGCCATAACTCAGAACGTCCCGCTGGACAAAAAACCGCAGCTAGGCAAAGTCTTCACTCTAATTGAGCTCCTGGTGGTCATTGCCATAATTGCTGTGCTGGCATCGATGCTGCTGCCGGCCTTGACCAAGGCCAGGGAAAAAGCGCGCGATATCGCCTGTCGCAATAACCTCAAACAGATTGGTGTGTTGATGTCTATCTACAGTCAAGATTACAATGACTGGTATCCCATTCGACCCGACCCGACGAATCGCCCAAAAGTTTGCTGGACCAGATTGCTGGCCGAATTATACCTGAACTGCAAATTCAACCTGACCGATGACCTCAGCAGTGGCCAGAAAGTTGTCTTTTTCAGCTGCCCTGGCGGGATTGTCAACCGACTTTACTCTGCCCGTTCCCGCGGCTATGCGATGAATGGCTACGCCGGCAAGGTCTATGGCGTGGGCAGTTATGAAACTCTGCTCGATGACGTGAATCCGCTCGACCGGCCTTTCAAGAAGAACAATATGATGCTGTTGGTGGCAGATTACTGGGATGAGAACTCGCAAATGGAGACTTGGTCTTTCGGTACTACCAACAATGGCGAATACCTCTCTTCAACCCACGGTCGTAGAATCGCGAAGCGGCACGGCAATTGGGGCTTCAATTACTTGGTCAAGAACGGCGCGGTGCTGCAGACGACCTGCCGGGTCGGTATAGATGGCGACCGGGGACAAAATACACTGTGGTATTTTGTCCACAATGGCTACTACGTCAATGGCGTTAAATATGCCTATTGAAGACAATTAGGCGCTGGTTTGGACAGAGCTCCAGCCGCAGATCAACTCAGGTGCTGAGTAATCTGCGGATGGATGGCGCTGATTATGCCTTCTCACCATTTGACGGTGAGATTGAGATCAACCTGGTTTTCAGGCAATTTCTTCAGCACGAAATCCCAGATTGGCAGGTTTGTCTGCTCATCGACCGACTCGCAGACTGCCTGGACAAAGTCTATCCAAGCGGTCTTCTGCAGGGCGACATCGGAGTTGCCAAAGGGCTGCACCGCCGAGAAGATGATTTTGCCTTTGCCGTACGGACGCTCAATCAAGGCCGGCCGGCCGTCGTCTGAATACGTCGCCAGAACGCGACTGCCAGACGGAATTTCTTTGAAATCAAAGGCCTGATATTTGCCATTGTCTGGCCCAGGTAGATTCGCGATCTTGAAGATCGGCAGTGTCTTGCCCTCGTAATTCAGAGTAGGTACCCGGATGCCTCGGGGGACTAGCTCGGTGCCCAAAAATGCGGCCCGTTCTGGCACCACACTGCCATCGAGATTGAATTTGAGGAATTCCGGGTCGAAGACGACTATGCTGCCGCCGCGATCCAAAAAAGCCACCAGCTCGGCCGTGCTGGCCGGGTCTGTGAAGCGCATCCGCGGGATGTAGATGACTTTGTAACGGCTGAGTTGATGGATTTTGCTGGCGATTCCGGTGGGGCTGACGAAATCGAACCAGGCCTTGGTCTGTTCGCCCAGGAGCGTATATACCGAGTAGGCCGGATGCAGGACATTATCCCACAAGCCCCAGCGGTCATAGTCGGAATGCAGCACAGCACTGGCTGTACTGGTCGGAATGTTTAACTTTGGAAGGGTCTTCAATTGTTTGTTGATGGACAGGACTTCCAGATTCCCATCCCACATATTCAGCAAAGTATCGCCAGTCTCAACATACCAATACAGCATTTGGGCACCCACCTTCATACACTGCGAGGCCCATTCACGAATCTCCTCTGGGCGCGGACGACCACCGTGGTAAATGAAGTTCTGGGGCGTCACGCAGAGCTTCGAGCTGGCGGCCAGGTCGCCGAGCATCTTAGCGCTGAAGCCGGGATGAAACAGCGCCCGGCCGAGGCCGTAATTGCCGGCCGCGCTGGTCGGATACGGGTCACAGCTGATCCAGTCCGAGTAGGGCGATAGTAGCGCGACGTCAGTCGGACAGACTCCAGAGACGGTATTGCGGTCGATGCTTTTGAAATCGATGCCTGGGAATACTTCTTTGACTTTGGCCTGCACCTCGCGGCAGAACTGGGCGAAATTGCCATTCCACCAGCGCCAGAAGGCGATTCTTTCAAATTCGATATTTTCTGTCGGTTCAGCAAATGAGTCATAGAGGCCAAATTTGTTAAAGCCAGTCGTTGCTTTGATTTCCGCCTCGGCCTCGTCAAGAGCCGCCAAGGTATGATTTCTGGTACGGCTGAAGATATTATTGACATTATTGGTCGGTTCGTCGATGCCAAAGACCAGACCGACATTATCCAAGTAGTCCTGGTAGTAGTATTTGCCCTTGAGACTTTCCAAACTGTTAAGCACATACTGCCGGTAGCCATCACAAGCCGGATCGACGCCCTTTTCACCATAGTAATATTTAGCACCGTCTTCGATAGCGCCTTTGCTGACGGCGCTATTGAAGAGCACGTAGGGGAATTTAGTGCCGTATTGTTGCCGCAACTCGCGCATTTTCTGCCAACCTCCCTTCAATGTCGAGTTCGCCCAAGGCAGAGGAGGGCCCAACATGCCCGCGTCACCACGAGCAGCCAAGAGGTTATTCTGCCATTCCAGTTGCTCGGCCGGAGAATATAACTGACGGATTTTTTCGGGAAAAGTGCTGAGCAGCGCGACACCCCAGGTGCCAGTCCGGAAATGGCCCGGCTCTTGGCTGAGCACAGCCTCGAATTGCGGTTGCGGACGCTCAATAAGATACGAGGCGCGGTCAATCCGCCGAGTGCGTTCGATCGTGCCATTCGCAAAGTCGAGGGTAGCGTATTTGTCAACGGCGTGGAAGTTGCCGTCGTAGGCGTTCCATTGCGAATTCTCAGCCCCGGCTTTATTCTCCCGACCGGCATTGAAGCCGATGGGGTTCTGGGGAATGCCAGCGAAGCCCAGCGTCTTCCAGGGGATGCTGTAACTCGCCTGCCAGAGATCATCATCCAGGAAGTGCTTGACTGTCCATTTGCCATTCCAGGCGCGCTGGACTTTCCAGGGATCACCAGGGACATCCTGCTTGACTTCGGCGTCAAAACGGCTGGCGTTGGCGTTGCTGGCGAATTGCCAGGCCAGATTGCGCTCTGGCGCGGAGAGGAACAGCTCCAGACAGTCATCGCTGAAGATGGCGGCATCTGGCTGGCTGTCAGTGACCTTGGCCAGTAAATTTTGCCGGCCAGTGATGCGGGCGATATAGCCGACATACAGATAATCCTGGTCGTAGGTCAGCTTCAAATCAGTCTG
>CAZUCG010000062.1:0-9770 GCA_964619145.1 uncultured Lentisphaeraceae bacterium
CATTTACCGCTTGGAATTTTGTTCACTGTGCTAACCCGATAATGAATGACAATAAAAAACGATCCTTAACACTAAAAACCCGATCATTGCAGTAAAATTCTGCCAAAAACAAAAAAATCCGCGGATAGACCTCTCCTCTTTATTGTCTTCTGTGTTTTTCGCGCTTAAAATTATTTTTGTCTTTTCGGACCGCCTCTAAATAGCGCTACTGCGATAATCGTCTATGCCTCCAGCGGCAACTTCGTCTTCATAATCTATCCGTTCTCGAAAAAATTACAATCCAAAGAATAATGATTTCGCATTTTTCCCATCCGCCACTCGATATCAGTTGGCAATCAAAGGTACTGTAATCAGTTTTCGGTAAAATCTATTCACCGCCATCACTCTATGGAATGGCTGTGAATAGATTGCAAGCTTAGATAATAGTGACCTGCACACTGCTCTCGACCAATCCGGCCGAAATCGCGTACCTGGTCAGACCAGCGGTTTCGTGGATGTTGAGTTTGCTCATAACACCCTGGCGGTGTTTCTCAACAGTCTTGATGCTGATTTCAAGAACCCCCGCAATCTGCTTGTTGGCTAAGCCCTCCGCAACTAACTGCAGCACTTCGCGCTCGCGAGGAGTTAGATATTTGATTTTTGCCTTGGGCCGACCGGCCCGGCTGAAACGCGGCGTCTTGTCGTTGGCCGTCTGCCGGTACCCTTCGATTTTATCGCCGACAGAAGCACTATAGAATTCCTTGCCTTTCTGGATTTCCCGGATCGCTTCCGCCAGCCGATGCACTGAAGTCTGTTTGACCAGATATCCAGACACGCCAATCGAAGCGACTTTCTCGATATAGACATCATCAGAATGCGCTGAGAGAATCAGAATTTTCGGTGGACATTCGCCTTCTTGCAGAATCCGGCGGGCGGCCTCGATTCCATTAAGCCGTGGCATAGCGATATCCATAACTACTACATCAGGCTGCAGAGTCCGCACCAGTTCAACAGTCTCCAGGCCATCGCCGACTTCGCCGACAATCTTAAAGCCGCCATCTATTTCCAAGAGTGCCCGCAGCCCCTCACGGACAATCGTGTGGTCTTCAGCCAGAAGGACCGTAATCTGCTTAATACAAGCTTCGTTTTTTGAGGACATTAGCTGCCTTTCTTGAGTTTTTTTCCGGCCCCGTTATGTAGCGGTAGGCGCACCCGAATAGTAGTACCATTGCCAGGTGTAGAATCAATGTCGAACTTACCGCCCAGCATCTCGGCCCTCTCTCGCATTCCAATCAAACCCAAATGCTTACATTTTTTATTAGCAAGAGCATTAGCGACTGAAAAAGACTTACCATTGTCGCTTACTTCCAGGAAAATATCCGTCTCATCGCTTTGCAGGCAGACATCTACACGGCTGGCGTGCGCGTGCTTGATGACATTGGTGAGTGCCTCCTGGGCAATGCGGTAAAGCACCGTTCGTTGGGCACTGTCCATAGCCAACGTTGTCACAGCCTTCGCTACTGAGAATCGAATCTGCAGCCCCGACCGTTTCCGGGCGTCTTTCAGATATGCGGTAAGGGCAGGGATCAGCCCAAGGTCATCAAGCATAGCCGGTCGCAATTCTCGGGCAAAGCGATGGACAGTCGCCAATGATTTCTCCACCAAGCGTTGCGCATTGCTGATTTTTCTAGTGACGCTGCCAGTATTTGTAGAAGCTTCGATCTTCAGGGCTGCCAACCTGACATTGATACCCGTCAAGATCTGGCTAATATCATCGTGCAACTCTCGGCTGATTCTTTTCCGCTCTTCTTCTTGTGCACACAGTAGTTTGTAGGTCAAGTCTCGCAACTGTCTTTGCATTACTTTCGACTCAGCCTGCAACTGGACATACTGTTGACGACGCTCCTTATTGGTTTTTTCGAAGACTTTGCGTTTTGCCGTCTCACGCCGCAGCTGCTGCTTCAACCTAGTCAAGTCCGCAGCAGCTGTACTGGGTTGCGATTTTGCTTTTTTGCCGGGGGCAGGAGGAGAAACTCCCGCAGCCGCTTCTAGCGGTGCCAAAGCCTGACGGAAGAAAGCACCAATTGAGAGGCTCCTTTTTTCGCAGTCATCTAGCGCCAACGTCGGCGACAGCAAAACCTGCTGCGCCTCTTCGTGAATCAAGGACATATCAGAGACACTCACGCCCGAGCGCAGTGCCTGACGCCCCAGTTTCGTCGCGGATGACAAATCAGTCTCAGTACCTTCGGCTAAATGCTTGCGGAGAGCAGTGAGATACTGACCCGACAGTTTGCAGTATGTCGTATTCATTGTAGCTACTCCAAATTAAAATGTTACTTAATAATATACCTGCGCCTGCAGCCTTTGTCAATGGGGTGTTACCCACCCCCAGCCGTCGAGCCGACGAGATAATCGCAGATAAATTCTGTTACCTGGCGCGCCACTACTGCAAACAGAGCAGCAGGAGCACGAATCGCCCCTGCTGCCGTTTCCCATAATAAGAATAATTCCCGGTTACCTTGCCAGCTCAGAGCTGTTACTAGACCGGCAGATTGTTCTCGCCGGCTATATTCCCGCTGGGCGGCTTCTCAACGAAGGATCACAAATTAAGCGGCGTTCAGCTCAGAACCGCCAGTTAACAAAAAAGAAAGCTGGTGCGAGTTGCTCAGGCAACTCAGTGAACCAACGCGAATTCTGGTGGATGATATTGACCAGTCCGATCTGAACTCCTGCGTCTGCAAACTCGGTGTAATTCACGAATCCGAGTTGCAACCCAGTCACAGTGCCGGCATAATTCACCAGCCCTGTCTGTAATCCCTTCATAGCACCACCGGCATAGTTGATAAATCCGCCTTGCCAACCAAACAAATCGCCTGTGCTGTAATTGATTGGTGCCCATTGAATGCCCTTGTAATTGTCGGCATAGTTAAGAAACAGGCCCCAGCTCAAGCCGGCGCTATCCCCAGAGCTGCCATTGGCAATACCGAGGGCCAGAGACGTCTGCTGGTTTTCGCCCCAGATGCTGATGGTCAAGCCCTCGATATTTTCATTGCGGTCGTAGATGGCGATAGAAGGAGTGAGACTTAAGTTGAACGGCTTGGCTCCGGCCATAGCGCCAGTCGAAATCAGTACGATAGCCAAAAATGCGAGTCTAGTTTTCATTGTTTATTTTTCCTTATCGGGTTGTCTTGGCTGGCTAATTCCCGCCACCTATTCTGTCGCTGTTGCGGTTAAAGTCGGCCCATCAGCACTAGCACGAGCAGAATAAGGATAACGAGCCCAAGCCCGCCAGTTGGGACATAGCCCCAGTTCTTGCTATGCGGCCAGGTGGGCAGTGCACCCACGAGAAAAAGAATCAGGACGATGATTAGTATTGTTCCGAGGCTCATAATTTTTCTCCTTGTGGCGAAGTTGCCTACTGCACTAAATACACTCCTGAGGCGTTAAATACGATTGCGAATCAACCTTGGGGTACCTAGCGACATCTCTGGGGGGGTATCCACCCCAACGAAGACGGCCCGGTGGTGGTTTCTGGAAAGTAGTGGTTATTTGCTTGTCATCTGCTTGTCCAAGCCAATAATCCTCGAGGCATCAAAGACCAACTTATTGACCAGTGATTTTTCAGCAGCGTTCTTTTTGTTCTACTTCTGCATATCCTCACCAGTCTTCTCGACTGCTGCACCGGCTTTCTCCAAAACTTCACCTGTCTTCTCGACCGCGGCACCGGTAAAATCTTTTGTCGCCTTGACAGTTTTTTTGGCAGCGTCAGCGGTTTTTTCCGAAACACTGTTAGCCGTGTCTTTAGTTTTTTCCGCCGCCCGATCGATGGCGGCGCCGGTACGCTCGCCCACTCCGGCCGGTTCGGTGTCCTTCTTAGGCCCACAACTGCTCAGCAGCAAACTGCCAAGCAGCGCTACCGACACAACCCAGACCATCTTTTTTACTTTGCTCTTCATAATACATTCTCCTTCTTTGCTAGGAACATTCCGTCTTCTGGCATTCACAGATCTCTGCGAAAATGCCGCCCATAACTTATTAACTCGGTCAATAATAATACTATAGCGGTACAAATACTTTTTTTTAATGGGGTCTATACCCACGATTCTCTAGGGTATAACCCGACCGAAAAAAGGCCTTGCCAACTCCTCCGACACCGTGCCCGACACTGGGAGGAAGTTTCAGCAGCCCCAAAGCAGTGGCGGGCTGCTCTATTACTCCGCAAATTCCAACAACAAATCCGCATTCTGAGCCGCGTGCGAGTAGAAAAAATATCCTCGCCCGCGTCCAAGTATATTATGACTAGGTTTTTCCCACTTCGCACCATCCCAGCCCCAAACATTCTCACTGGCAATAGGGGAACCGGTAACACTCCAAGTGGGGATTGCAAACTCAGCGAAACCCACTGGCCCGACTAGATTCCAGCCGGGCACCAACGCAATCGTGGGATCAACCGGGGCCTCCCAGGCAACCTGCATAGTTAAGCTGACTGACTCGGGGCAGAAAACCCAGTACGCCCGCCCGGGTTCGATGGTCGCCACTCGGTGATAGACTGCAGTCTCGACATCACAGTGCCAGACTGGGCCGAGTGGCCGCCACTCGCCGGCGGCGGCAGATATCGTCTTAGTCTGAAGCAGAGCCGTGGCTGTTGGTTCTGACAGCATAGGCAAGGAAAGCAAATTCCAGCCCGCATGGAGTAAAATTTCCAAAGGCTCGCGCACGTGGAGTGCCAATTCTTCGGCAAACTCGACGACAGTTCCAGCCTGGCCCCTGGCGACTCCAATTCGTAAAAACAGCGGCTCGCTACCAGCTGTGCCCTCTGCGGAGATTATTAGAACTGTACTTTCGATGCGTGCCGACGACGACGAACCCTGCAAAAGGGAGAAAAGGAAATTGTCAGGATCAGGATTCGAGGTGTCGGGGTCAGCCACATAGCGGCTCAAATCAAGCCTGAACTCCTGCTCTGGCCGCATCACCCACAACACCGGCATATCGGTCCACCGGAGGAGAGCTAGGATCGTAATGGTCACAGTTTGCGGGGCCGACCAGCCCTCAGCATCAGCGCAACGGTAGCTGAAGCTGTCCTCACCCTGATAATTTGCAGCTGGTGTATAGGAGAAGGTCGCGAATTTCTCAAAAGGGCGGCGACTATGGAGATCAAACCGAGCCGCGTGGGCCGGCCTGCTCACAATCTCGGTGCGAACGTCATTATCTTCGGTATCGATGTACGTGAGGGGGACACCCCGCAGTTGCATATCCACATCGATGGTAATACTGGAAAGGCTGGGAATCGGCAGTTCATTCAGCGGTATTCCAAAATCATTGAGGAAGACATCGCACTTAGCGTTGCTGTCGTCTGGTACTAGGTTTTCCGCATTCGACGCAAAAGCGACGAAACGTCCAGTCGCCGAGAGGGCTCCGCGGTAGGAATCGCCATCGCCTTCCTGGCCCATAGCGTTGCTTACCAATTGCACGGTTCTCGTAGCGGCTGCCAAATCGGCCCGATAGAGTTGTTTTTTGCCATTTTCTCCCACCTTCGTGTAGCAGACAAAACGGCCATCAGCAGAAATCGACGGATTGGCTGCATTCACGGCGAGCTGCTGTAACTCCCCTCCTGCCAGGTCCTTTCGATACAGTGTTCCGACAGCATCGGCAAGAAAAATCAGGTATCGCCCGGTTTCGGACAGCGCCGGTTTTATCGAGTTGGGCAGCGCTTGTCCCGATTGGCTCGTAGGAATCAACCTTGTCAGGCCTTCGTCCGGCAGTCGCAGATACAGACTCCTGACAGCGTTGGGATTTGCAGGGTCAAGATTAGTCGCGCTCGAACTAAAGACCACGCTTCTGCCGTCTGCAGAGAGAGCGCTATCGGCGCAATTCGCGTTTGCAGTCTCGCCGGCTGTATTCAGGCTGACCGGCTGCGTCGTTCCCAGCGCTCGGTCGAACAGCCAAATCTGACCATCTTTCTCATAGAGCACCCGCATACCGTCATCGGAGATACCCAGTCCGGAGTTATTCAGATAGGAACTGACGTTGACCACAGTGGTGCGGACGCCGCTGAACAAATCCTGCAGAATCAAGCCATTGCCCTCTTCGCTATAGTATGCCGTTGTACGCCCATCACCGGATAAGACGCAACGGTACGATTTCTTATTCTGGCTGCCGCCCGGGGTGAGCAGCCGAGTCGAGTCAGCGACCGTATCGCGCAGGAAAATGTCCGCTAACCCGTTGTCAGCGTCGGCGGGGTCCAGCTCGCTGGCAGTCGAGCTGAAGACCACCAGGCTGCCGTCCGCACTGATGTCAAGCCCGGGATACGGCAGAAAAGAATCACTGGTACCCTCGGTTCCAGCGCTGGCGATACTGAGCCGGCTGATGGCGCCAAAGTTGGGGTCAAGCATCCGGATAGAGACACTAGCCAAGGCGGACACAGTTTTGCCGTCGGTCACTCTAAAAGAGAAGCTGTCGGAGAAGACACTCCCATCAGCAGGCACGAAATACCAAGGAAAACCGGCCGCGTCATATTCCTGTGATAAGGTCAACACGGTCCCATTTGCATCCGTCAACCTGCCGTGTGCCGGTTGTACTTGAATGATAAATTTGATCTCATCCTGGTCGGCATCGGTGGCAGTCAGGATGAACGGAATAGATGTGCCTTGCGGTGCCGTCAATGCGAGGTTTTGGGCAGTCGGCGGATGATTCGCATATTGCGAGCCGCGATCCACCCGGTAGATTTGATAATAGGCCCCCTCAACCCCAGGCGACAAATTCCTGGCCTTGCTGACAAAGGTGACATAGCGCCCGCCAGGCGAAATTTCCGGCTCGAAGCAGTCGGCATCCGCAGGCGTTCCGTCAGCATTCCTGCTGATTACCTCCAGCTGAGCGAGATCGCGGTCAAATAGAAAAACCTGGCTAAATCCATTGCTCAGATCCGGCCCAAGATTACTGGCCGTTGAGATGAACACGACAAATCGCCCATTGGCATTGAGCCGAGGCGACCTCGAATCAGCATTAGCCTGGGTGCCATCGGAGGCGACGCTGCAGCGCTGCATAGTGCCAGCCTGATAGACGAACACATCACTGGAGGCATTCGTGTCGCCAGGGACGAAGCCGTGATCGGCACTGGTAAAACAAATCACCTGTCCGTTGCCAGAAATATCGGGACTGAGAGCGGCGCTATTGGCAAAATTGTCAAACCGCTGCGAGATCAGAGTAAAGTCGCCACTGGCCCGTTCATAGAGAAATACGTCGGCCACGCCATTGTTATCATCTGCTACCACATTGGAGCCAGTCGAGGAGAAGACGATTCGGGCACCATCACGCGAAATGGCAGGCGACCGACTGTCACCGTTGCTACCCTCGGTCAACTGGATCTCGGTGATCGCAGTACTAGTGAGATCTTGCAGAAAAAGGTGACGATAACCCGATACGATTCGCTCGTACACGGCATAAGTGCCATCCCCTGCAAAAGCCGCCGCGGTGATGTTAGCGCGGACGGCCAGCAAGGTTTTGTTTGCCAGGCCCCCGAAGCGCAACTCAAACTGAGACGGATCAGGGAACTGACGAATAAGATAGAATTTGCCTCCGTCGGCATCCGTGTCACCCCAAAAGAAGTGGCCGTTGGCAATTCCGGTCGGCAGATCGACTGCGGTCATCGTGCCGTTAGCAGCAGCCCAGTAGTAATCGGTCAGGACATTGCTGTCAGCCGAGGTCAATTGGGCCAACGAGACAAAATAGACGCTGCCGTCATCAAGTACAGATGCCGGACGCATCTCGGATCCTCCCCGGATGCTGCCGCTGTCCGCTTGACCAGGATTACCGGCGGCAGTCCGGCTGACAAGCTCGACACTGCGCGCCAGGGTCGAGCCAGTAAGCAAAATCCCTGCCAGAAAGGTGATGGCACAAACAAGACGCATAGCGGTTGGGTTCCTTTCTTGCCAGGATTTAGGTTAAAAAACAAAGTTTCTCACGCGGCTTCCAGGGGTCCTTCTTAGGGGTTGGATTCCTTTGGCTGTGGGGGTAATTGTCAGGTTGCTATGGCTAGCCGGATGCACTCAGAATTTATATGCCAACCTGGCAATACCGCTAAAACTCGACAGGTCCAGGTCCACCTGATCAGTTCCGGCATCGCTGGAAACATAGTCGTAGCGGCACTCTGCGCCGAGGGACCAAGATGCAGACATATCCCAAGTCACTCCCAGCGCGCCGTACGCACCGACCAGGAGCTCGAGTTCGGAATCACTGGTTTTTCGGGCATAGCTACCAGCAGGCAAGCCCGGTCCTTGTGCGAGCCAGGAAGCAGATTGGCTCTGACTTGATTCTGCGTCAGCGATGGTCAAAGTCGGCCCTAACGCTAGTGTGAAGCTGACTTGTTTGACAGTCGTCTTGGCCTGGATGCCAAGATCAAACACATACAAATCCAAATCGAATTTACTGCGTACGGAGAAGGAGGTTCCGAGCAACGACGGACCAACTAGCGGCACGCCAGGAGTCAATGTGTCTGGAATAAAATTTGCGGGCGAATTCGTATCCACCCACCAGTGTTGGTACTGCTCTACAGTGAACCTCCCAGGGGCACCAACGGCACCAGACGCAGACAAACCAGCGTCAAATTGAT
Organism: uncultured Lentisphaeraceae bacterium; assembly: GCA_964619145.1. Taxonomy (GTDB): domain Bacteria; phylum Verrucomicrobiota; class Lentisphaeria; order Oligosphaerales; family Oligosphaeraceae; genus JAAZIZ01. Next base: position 8,588 of record CAZUCG010000062.1, read on the forward strand.
AATACTGAAAATTACCGACCAAGGACAGCCCGAACCACTCTTTCGGTGAATTAAGTTCGTATTCGAATCCGAGAATTGGAGCCCATTTATCGCTGTTGTCAATCCCGTCTGAGCCGCCTTTGGCACGCACATAATCTAGAATTACTGGCGCGTCAAGCGGGTTCCCGACCACCGTTGTGACATTCTGCACGCCGAATGGAGCGTTGTCGGATTGTCCCCAGTTGCGGAAAGCTTTACTTTTGATTTCAATATCGTCAAAATCCCGATAACTCACTCCAAGGCGCAGGGCCCAGGGGCTACCCTCTGCCCAAACCGCACTAGCTAGTATCGCCACCGCCACTGCAATAACTCTATTCAGCCCGATTTTTGTTTTCATCTTAATTCTCTCCTTGTCACTTGTTACCTACCTGCAAAATCCTATAATTATCCCCACCCTGGATTTTCCAAGGCGGGGTCGTCATTTCCTTACGGAAGCACAAACATACGGCTTCTGGGACCAGTCAGACCGGTCGCCGTACGGCCTGTCAGCAGGATGTAATTGGTGCCTGCTCCCCAAGCTCTTCCCAGAGGGACAGTGCCGGTCAAGGGGCCAGTGGAGGTCACCGGCTGATTGGAAGACTCCAGCCATCTGCCAGAGCCGGGGTAAAACAAGAGCATATCGACGCTAGTCGGCGCAATCCCAACCCAAGTGATGGCAACAGTATTGGCAGCCGGAGCCTTGGTTGCCAAACTGATCGTGGGCGCCGTCAAGTCTTCGATGACCTGGAAAAAGATCGGCGATTCGTGGGTTGGAGTGCGCGACGAATGATTCCAGCCGCCGTACTGGCGCGGATTAGCAGCGTTATAGGCAATCAGGCTCCAAAGGTAGGTCCCCGCCGGCAGTGCAATGGGCCGGCCAGCATTGCTGTCAATCCGGGTTACATTGCCGATGTCCACGTAATTCAGAATCGGCACGCCGTCGGCTGATGCGACATAGATCATATAGCCCGCCGCACCCGGAACTGAATTCCAGGCAAAAGCCAAAGGTGCCGTACCGCCCGGTTCAGTTACCACCCACCAGCCATCTGTCGGGCGCATAAAGTTATAGTCAGGTACTGCGGCAGCGGGTATGGCAGCCGCCGCCGTCACGGTGATAGCCGGGCCTGAACTCCATTCGGAATCGCCAAATGGGTTAAAGCCGCGT
>CAZUCG010000063.1:0-9702 GCA_964619145.1 uncultured Lentisphaeraceae bacterium
GGCTCATAATCTCGACACGAAACATAATTTACGCAAAACAAAAAACATTGGCACGCTACCAACTCCGGCGGAGTTGTCTTTTTCAAGCCCAACAAAGTTTACCATCCCCGGATGCTTGTCTTTTATGAGGCTCCCCACCCCTGAGTTTTCTCACCCTTCGGGCTTTGTCACTGGGTTAACCGCAATCATTTTATAATTCAGAAATCCAACTGCTTTTTTAGGTTAAACTTATTTTGAATCGCCGCTATGCTGACAAGACGCGCTTTTACATTATTTGAGATGCTGGTCGTGGTGTTGATTGTGGCGATGCTCTTCGCGGTGACCCTGCCAAGATTATCGCGCGTACCCAAAAGGATGATCATCGAAAAGACCTTAAGCACAATTCGTCAGGTCTTTGCGGAATCATCCTCCCGGGCCCGGGCTACTGGTCAGGCGCTTAGCTTGACCTTGAACCCTGAAACCTCGTCACTGACTGTCGCCGCCAACAATGATTCCTTAAGCCAACAATGGCGGCCGGCGATGCCCACGGTCGAGGGAGGCAAGAGCTCGGTGCCGCTCTTTATTTCTGCCAAAGACACCTACGAACTCTCCAGCGAAATCGAGTGGCACCTTGAACCGGAAAGTTATAACTCGGAAGGATATATTGTTTTTTCCTTCTATCCGGACGGTCAAGCCAGTGGCCCGCCCCTGCGGTTTAGCCTCAAGGATTCGCGCTTCCGCCTGGTAGTGGATAACATCACCGCCCGGGCCAATATCTATGCCGAAGAATAACCGGCAAGTATAAGCCGTTGGATTATAATCCCGGCGATCCATCACGAAATAACCAGCTGCCTAGTATATGTTTTAGACCTCTACTGCCCAGTTTTCCTGGGCAGTCACAAGCAAGTCATATTATTCCAGCCCGCGACGACAGACAGGGTCGTGGCCGTTCGCATCAGGCTTCAAAAATACCATTGCTGTCCTTGCCAAAAATACCTTCTGATGTTTCGACTTGGATAACGATACCTTCTTCTTTGACCGCGGTCTTATTCAAGAATGCCAGCGCTTGTTCTTTGCTGGTAGTGCTGTACTTAAAGCAACGACTGAATTCGCCATTCTCATTAGAGACATCATCGACCCCCAATGAAGTGATCTGCAAGTCGCCTTCCTTGTTCAAGGCTTCGACGTCAGGCAGTTCCAACATCACATCTGGCTCAGTGCTGACTTTGAAGTAAGTGGCATTCGGCAATTCTGGCAGAATCGCGGAGGCCTCCCGCCAGTAGGCATAATTGAGTTTTTCTCCACCCACAAAACAGACTGCGCCGCCCTGATGAGGGTACACGCCAAAATGGATATCGCGCTTGCAACTTAGGTTCCCTTCCCGGTCAGAGATAATATACGACAGTTTGCTCAAGGCCGCACTGGCCTCACTCATATTGGGAAAAAGATAGGCGACATATTTGAAGTACTCCGGATTGGCCTCAACCCGAGCCCAGAATTCTTTCTGCACACGGCCCTTGCCTTCGAAAAATTTTGACACGTCGATTTCGTCAGTAGCTTTACGACGCCAGACAATTATCGCTCCGACTGCTGCTATTATCAACACTGCCGCACCGAGCAAGATAATCGGGGACAGGGCGGTGACCTCACCGGGATCAAAGCCAGTCTGGATGTCCGACATTTGCCGTTCCAAGGCGGCCCGCTTACGCGCTTCTTCTTCTGCGATTGCTCGTTGCTTAGCCGCTTTCTCCTCTTCCAAGCGAGCTTTCTCCTCAGCTTGTTTCTGCAAAATCAGCTGCCGGGCTTTCTCTTCAGCTGCTTTTTGGGCATTAGCGGCTTGGATGCGGCGATTGATTTCTTCTGCTGGACTAATATGATCACCGGGTGGTGACAATAAATCAGCCGAGGTCTTAATCTCCAGCTGAGCTAATAGGACATTCTCCTGCTGGGAAATCTTCTGGTTATAAGCAAAATTCCGTCTCGCCAACAGTCTATGGTAAGTATTACTGACGACTCTGGGATACAGCTCAGTCTCAGTCAACCATTCATCATCAAGATAAGTATAGCCATTGCGCTCGTTCTGCTGCCCACACTTTTCCCGGACATCAGCAAAGACTGCGGCGCTGTTTTGCTCACGCCACAGCATACGCTTCGCTTCCGTCTCGGTGCGCAAATTAGTGACAAATTCCTCCCGGCGCCGAAGCGTACCAGGTTCATCAAATTTCAGTGCTTCGCGCTCGTTGTCAGTGATTCCAAGCATATCACGGAGGCGAACAGATTTGCGCCCGACCCGGATGACGCCATTTTTGGCTTCGTAGAGGATGCCACTGGTGACACCAATTGCGAACGGGTTCACTTTATGAACGATGCGGACCTCGTCACCACGCTTGTAAAGCGGGTAGGCTTCCTCAGCCATCTGGGATAATTCGGATTTGTCAGGGAGGGGGAATTCTTGTACCGCGCGCCTAATCAGCTCTTCTTCGGCAAAATCCTCAAAAGCGAGTTCATCGATAATTTTCCTACTCGGGGTAGGTATAAGCAACACTCCAGACAGTCTTTTCCTGACTTCCTGTAGTATGCTCTCTTCGCGAGCATCTTGGCCCATAGTGTGAAAAATCTCTGTACAGGCGGCCGAGATTTGCCCCACCCGTTTGGCGGACAACTCCCCGGGCGGCACGGTCGCCTGCAGGAAATGCGGCAGGAACAATGCGAGCACAACAAATATCGCAGGTGCTAATAAGGATTTATAAGTCGAGAACATCAAAAACTCCTTGGTACAGGCACAACTATAGGCTATTGATATAGTTTATGCTCGAAATTCATCTTTTCAAATACAGGCACAACAATTTACCTAGAAACAAGAAAAAAACATCTTTATGCTTAGGAAATCTCAAATAGTCAGCAAAAAGATCACCAGCCCGCTGCCCCCTCTGCCACAGCCAGCGGAGTTATTTTGCGCGCCTACCAACCTAGGCAAATTTGTGAAATGCAATTATCGAGATACTCGTGGCCCTTCAGGATTTTGATTTCGACCCGCAAGAAAAAAAACGGCAAGTGGCCTTTTGGCAAGACCGGCAGACGGACGGCATCTTTTTCAGTGGTAAGCAGAAGCTCGGCGCCGGCTTGTTGCGCCTTCTTACAGAAATCCCGCAATTCATCCTGGTGGTAGCGGTGATGGTCAACGTAGCGTTTGCGATACACTAATGTCCCTCCCAGAGATTCTAGATATTGCTCAAAGCTGCTGGGTACAGCGATGGCACTGATGGCGGCCACTCGCTTGCCGTTCAAGACTGACAAATCGCGGCGGTCTTTGAGATCGTTGACATCCTGCAAATAGCGCGGCTCGTGATTGCACTCGATGATCTTAGCTTGCGGATTATGCGCTTTCAGGAAACGCCGCAGGTGACGTAGGCTGTCGCTGTTGTTGGATTTAGTCAGGAAAATAAAGTCCGCCCGGCGTAAATTCTTGATCGGCTCACGCAGCATCCCACAGGGGAGCATCTCGTGGTTGTGGAATGGGTTAGTAGAATCCACCACCAGGATATTAGTCCACGGTCGTAAGCGCAGATGTTGGAAGCCGTCATCAAGGATCATAATTTCGGCACCGCGGCGGGTGGCAAAAGTCCCACCCTTGTAACGGTCTTTATCTACTACCACCATCACCCCAGGATAGCCATCCTCAGCCAACAAATTTCTGGCCAGCATATATGGCTCATCACCCGCTTGTCTGGAATCAAGCAGGACTTGCTGGCCATCTGAAACAAAGCGCGGCGGGACAATCTCGGGATTGCCGGAGAACAACGATTTAATACGATGCCAGAGTGGCCTGGGCTTGCTTTTGTAGCCGCGACTCAAGATTGCGACCTTCTTGCCGCGGCGGGCCAATCGGCGGGCCAGCATTTCCACCAACGGCGTCTTGCCGGTACCGCCAGTGGTCAAATTACCGACACTGACCACGAAACAGCCTAAGACGCGCTGGCGCAAAATCGAGGCATTGTACAAGCTCAGTCGTAATTGCACGACATTACGGTAAATGCGTGAAAGCAGGAACAGGAAATAGCGAAAGACACGGTCAAAACCATCTCGGCGCTGGCCATTGATAATTTCCACCACATACTGTTCGATGCGGTCTAAGATGTCACGGGCGCTGATCATTTACTGCCATTTCCATTGTCCAGATTTCACTCGCGAATTTTTCTTCATACGGGGCCAAGAGGTTCTGCCAGTCAGGATTGTCCTCTGCTTGCGCAATTTCTGGCCAGATTGTCTGAGCGACACTGCTCAGGGCCGCTTTTACCTCGTCAGCCCGCACAGTCGGCTGAAACTCTGAGATATTAGCGACCGGGGAGCGGACCGAGGCCACGACTCGACTGGCGCTGCTGGCATCGGCTGTCGTAGTCAGCAATTCCTGCAAGCGCGTCAAGTCGCTATTTAACAGCAAGCAACCGTGCTGTAATATGGCTGGGCCAGACAAGGCAAATGCCGAGCCAGAGATTTTTCTGTCGTCCAGCCACAGCGAATGCCGCGCACAGATATGCAAGTCGGTCAGGCCCAACTCCTGCAAAGCCTGGCAGAGTAGCTGCTCTGGTTGTCCGAGTTCGCAGGCCCCACGTGGAAGTATGAAGCAATAGTTCAAGTTTCCCTGGTCGTGGTAAACTGTCCCACCACCGGAAATGCGCCGGAGCAAGCTCACGCCTTCGCGGCGGCATTTGGCCACATCGCATTCGAGATACGGGTTTTGATTCCGGCCCCACAAAACAGCCGGGTCATTACGGTAAAACAGCAACGCCGGTCTGACCGGCCGGCGTCGGAACAAGTACTCTTCCCAAGCGGCATTGCGCGCAGCCTCCCGGAATGTCGAATGGATGATTGACATCAGAGAATTCTACCCCCAGGACAGATAAATTACACAGGCCCAAGCGCATCCCCAGGCGAGCAGCATACAGAAGACGGCGGCACTGGCGAGGTCTTTGGCTTGCTTGGCCAGAGCGTGGTAGCCGGGGGAAACCAAGTCAACAACTACTTCAATCGCAGTGTTGAGCAATTCTACCGCCAGCACAGCCAGCCAGATAAAATTCAAGAACAGCTTAAAAAGGACCTCCAGTTCCAAGAAAAAAGACAACCCCAGCAGCAGCAATCCCAAGACGAACTCTTGTTGGAAAGCGGCCTCGTGCCGGATAGCCCGTGACAGTCCCGCAGCAGAGTAGACACAGGCCAGTTGAATTCGCTTCAGACCTTTGTGCCCGGAACCCAGGCGCTGCTTTTCAGCATCATTATTCACGGTCATCGTCTCTCCCTTGCTTCGATCCAGGCCGTTGCTCACCCTTAAATTCGTGGCTGGCCAGCACCAAGTCGGTCAGCGCCTGCGAGAGACTGACACCCGTTACCGACGCCATCTTTTCAGCTAAGGCGCGCACTTCCGGGCGTTCAGCCAAGGCAATAATTTCGCTGATACAGCCCAATGACAGGGGTGGTTCAGCCTGAATCGCGGGCGCATTGGCCATCAGCTGCCAGGTTGGCGGCGGCCCTTGCCCTGTTTTCAGCCATTCTGGCGAGGTCTGCGCCTGAGCCGCGACGGCATAAATCACCGCATCACTGATTCCGCCAATACCGGCTTCCAGCTTCGAGTAATGGCTCAGGCTGATACCTAGCGCAGCGGCAAACTCACGTTGCGTTTGCCGCAGGAGGCTGCGCACTTGCCGCAGCCGGGGAGAAATTTCTGCCAGAGGCACTTTGAGCATAACGGCACTACTGTTTTTGCTATTCAGGCAAGAATTGCTTCCAGGCAGCTGATAAAAGCCTGCATATCTTCCTGTCGACCAATCGTAATACGCAGATAATCGGAGATGCGCGGCAAATTAAAATAGCGCACCAGAAAACCGCCCTGCCGCAAGGCGGCAAAGACCTCAACCGCCGGGAAAGGCGGCTTGGTGAACACAAAGTTTGCCTGCGATGGCAAGACTTCGCAGCCTAATTGCAACAACTGGGCAGTTAGCCAAGCCCGAGATGCCTTGATACGGGCGGCATTTTCCCGCATATAAGCAGAAGCCTGTAAGGCAGCCACGCCGAGGCATTGGGTCAAGGCATCGACATTGTAGGAGTCCTTGACCTTGTTCATTTCAAACAACAATTCCGGCTGGGCAAAAGCCAGTCCCAGCCGCAGGCCAGCCAAAGAGTAACTCTTGGAGAACGTCCGCGAGACCACCACATTCTTATAACGGGATACGAAATCCAGGCAGTTGTCATCCGAGAAATCGGCATACGCCTCGTCAATCCATACCACACCTGAAAACTCCTGGCACAGCTTCTCCAGCCTTGCTCGAGCCGTATTAGTACCAGTCGGGGCATTGGGACGCGCTAAGAACAATAACTTCGCGCCGCAGGCCTGCTCAGCGGCATCCTCCGGCACCTGGAAGTCAGCATCCAGCTGCACCTGGCGATGCACGGCTCCCTGCAAATCAGCCAAGACCGGGTACAGCGAATAACTCGGCTCGCAATACGCCAGAGGCTCTCCCTGATTAACAAAAGTCCGCACCGCGATAGTCAATAAATCGTCCGAGCCATTGCCACAAATTATCTCATCTTGAGAGAAGCCGAATTCTGCACTAGCGGCCAGCCGGACAGAATAAGCACTCGGCTCAGAATAAAGACGCAAATCAGACCAAGAAAAATTCTGCAAAGCCAAGCCGATTGCCGTTGCCGGCGGATAAGGATTCTCATTGGTGTTTAATTTGACAAATGTCTGACCCTTCGGCTGCTCACCAGGGACATAACCGTCAATACTAGCGATATTCGCACGGGCAAAATTTTTCATCATATTCCGCTCAGTAAAAAGTCGGTGGGTTTCTTTGTCCACCGGGTGGTGCCATTTTCCCCGGCGAGTGTGCAACTGCCTCGCCGGCGGTATTCTTGAATTCTTGGTCAGGCCTCATCAGATTGCCAAAATCTGGTCCATCTCGCTGCTAATATTGCGCACTTTATCCAAGGCCGTCTCCCCCTCGCCGGCAATTTCTGCGGTCAAGACATCATTGTAGCCCACCTCTCGCAAAGCTTGGCGGACTGCCGGCCAATCGATAGTTCCTGCCAAGAGGCTCTTGGTGTAAGTCTTGCTATTAAAGTCATAGCCTTTGATATGGACCTTCTTCAGGCGCTTACCTAAAGTCTTGATCCAATGTTGGGGGTAGCCGATGGCGCAGTAATTGCCGACATCGAAATAAGCCTGCACATAAGGCGTTGCGAACGCATCCAGGTAGTTCACAAATTCCAACGGGCTGAGCAAGAACTTATTGCCGACATTTTCGATGCCGATACAGACTTCGGCGCTTTGATAATCAGGCAGCAGCTTTTCTATCTCCGCCACTGACCGTTCCCAGGCCTGCTCATAAGTCACGTCCGGCTTGACCACCGCCGGCACCAACAACACGGTATCGGCGCCCAGCGCGACTGCCGTGGCCAACGAAGCCAGCATACCTTCTCGAGAAGCCTGGCGCACGGCCGAGTCTGGATCAGAAAGCGGACTCGACCAATGGCTGCTGTTCATCACACTGGGAACGGTGATGCCGGCTGCTGCGGCGGCCAGCTGATGGCGCTTCCTCTCCTCAGGCGTCAGCAGGGTCGGAACTTCGACACACTGGAAGCCCAATTCTGCCGCCGCAACAAATTTCTCTTCGGGGCTTTCGCCAGGCAAAAAAGCCCAATAGATACCTTTCCGCATCGCATTTCCTTTCATAATTAGCGAAGAGTCACTGGAATCTCTTTAATATAGTACCCGCTACGCCCATAGACAATCTATGGCCCTCACTTGCGGCACAGATGTGTTCTGGGAAAATTGCTTTATTATCACTGCCAGCGACATCTGTGCAGTCAATTCAGGGTCCCTGCGATGTCCGGCAGCACGACCTCGCAGCCAATTTCCGCCAAGGCGACACGTAGTTTTTGTAGCATCTCAGGGTCGTGATACGTGCCCACGATAGCGCCACCACTGCCAGCAAATTTAGCCGAGGCACCAGTGCGCCGAGCTACCTCGACCATCCGTTTGTTTTCTGGAGAGACTTGAAAAACACGATTGCGCAAATCGAAATTAGCATCGATAAGCGCCGCTAATTTTTCTGGCTGGCCGTTATTCAGCGCGGCAAAACCCTGTTGGGCGAAGTCAGCGAATTCACTCATCGCAGCGATGATATCCGGCTTATGCTCGTCGAACATCTTCCGCAAATGCTGGTGGTAAGTGCCAGAGAATTCGGCCCGCTGCGGGTCATAGGCGATATATAGCGGTGGCAACTGCTGCGCATCAAGGCGCTCATAGTAGCCGTGTTTTCGATCGACAAACGACTCTTGGGCGAAATCCATATACATCAAGCCGTTATACATCTGAATGACCCGGTCCTGCATACCGCAGGTAATGCGCAATTCCTCGGACTCGGCCTGCCAGCACAAAGTCGGTAGAATCGCAAATGGGATTTTGTCCTCGACGTCATAGAAGCGCAACAGCGCTTTGATGACCGCGGTACTGATACCGCTGGAGCCGCTCAAGCCGACCAACCTCGGGATATTAGATTGATAGCGCAAGGTAAAATTGCGTTTAGGCAAAGTAATACCGTGCGCTTGGCAATAATTATGAAAGACCTTAGCCGTCGCCTTGACTACCCGTATGCCGCCATAGTAGCCGAAATGCTCAATCTCGTGAACCATACTGGTGAAATCAGGGAAGCTACCGTCATCTTCGGCACCGGGCTGCAAGCAAATCTCTGGACTCTCCCAGACCAATACTTGCGATTGAAAATTGGCGAAGGTGAAGGAGATGGTCTTGCCGAAATATCCATCCGAGGGATTGCCCAGCAAACCGGCCCGGGCGTAAGAACAAGTCTGTAGAATCATCGTTGCTTAATCCTTCTTGCCGGTTGTCTTGAATTCCAGCTTGGACAAAATTTGCAACTGATATACCGTAAAGCCAATCAGCATAAAACCGAGAATCCAAGCCATCGCCGTCGCAGTGCCGAATTTCAAATAGATGTAAGCTTTGTAGAAAATCAACAAACTCGCCACATTAGTGCCGCTAGAGCCACCGGTCATAGTCATAATCATCGCGGTATTCTCCCAAGAGCGGATGAAGATACCCACGAACTGAATAATCAGCAACGGCTTCAAAATCGGTATGACCACAAACAAAATTTTATCGACGAAGGTCGCGCCATCGATATCGGCGGTTTCATAGAAATCATCGGCAATGCCTTTCAGAGCCGCCAGATAAATCAGACAGCCCGGCCCCATACCGGCCCAGACATTCGGCAAGACACAACAAACCATCGCGGTTTTAGGGTCCAGGAGCCAGCGGTACGGGTCACGCATCGTGTCGAAGAAGCGGGCGTACCACGGCGAGGCGACCTGCGGGTCGGTGAAAATTGGCAATGCGAATGAGAAGATATAATAGAACAGCAAGCAGCCCGCGCCAAAGCAGAGCGCGGCCTCAAAGCGATTGCCGTGCAAAAATAGTCGCTGGGCAAAAAAGTACAGTATGAAAAAGAACATCGCTGCCAAAGCAATAATGCCGATGGCTGGAATCTTCAGCAATACTGCATTCAGTACTCCGAACTCCGAGGGCTCATAGAACGAACGCCACAGATAAACGACCACTAGGCCGGTGATTACCGCCGGCAAATAAAAGACGGTGCGGAAAAATACCTTGCCGTAAGGAATTTCTTGCAGCAGCACTGCCAAAATGAC
>CAZUCG010000064.1:0-9508 GCA_964619145.1 uncultured Lentisphaeraceae bacterium
TTTGTTAGTATTACCATTCTACAACTTAGCTACTAGAAAAGTAAATAAAAATTTATAGAAAATATGGGGAAATTTGCCATTAGAAAAGAATAGAAAAGTATTGACAAAAACTTAGCTACAAGCTAAGATTGACTTACAGCAAATACTTAGCTAGTAGAGAAGTTTAGTTTATAGCTAACAAGGCGGGGTGGTTTTATGACACCGGGTGATGCAATTAAGAGGGCGATGATAAAACTCAGATTGAACCAGAGGCAGCTTGCTGTCATGGTGGATGTTTCAGAAGGATACATGTCGGAATTAAGGCGGGGCAAGAAAATCCCTGGTAAGGAGGTGGCGCTAAAGCTGTCCGAATTGAGTGGATACCCGGTTGAAAGGTTTATTACCGAGACCGATGACCCAGGAGAAGAGGCGGAGGTGATTTAGTGTCAATATGCAGCCCCAACGAACTACCTTTGATGCTCCGCCCACAGGACATACAGCAATTAATGGGCGGCATATCAAGGAAATGGGCAACGGTCCTCATGGAAAGGGGGGAGGCAGAAGGGTTTTACGCCCTGGCAAGAATAGGCAATGGTAAAAACGCAAGATTAAGAGTCCATAGGGACAAATTCCTTAGTTACTTGGAAAGAGATAAAGAAAAGCCGCAACAAGGCGGCCAAGTAAAAAAGTGAAGTTTATATCTTATAAATGAATACTACCAAAAAGCTGCCCTGTTCGCAAGTTAATGCCACAGTATGCCCGGCAGGGCGGCGACATCCTAAAAGGAGAGAAAGGAGAAGGTTATGAACGCAATCCTTAAGCAAGTAAACGGCTTAAAAGAAATTATTGAAGGGCAAGGTGTCATTAGTATAACTATCTATGGATATGGATATCCTCACGTTCTCATGAAGCGAGATGCTTTTTTGAAGGCCAAAAAAGAATATGGTTGGGAGACCAACACCGAGATATGGTCCAGTGGCAGGGTGGCCGAAAACATTACGCTTGACAACATAAAAATTGAGTCAATTTTAGATAAATCCGAAGTAACTATTTCCTACACGTACAAGGAAGCAGCAGTCTGACAATATGCTGCCCGGATCGCAAGTCCCCCAATATGCACGACCGGGCGGCTTTCCCTCCCCCAAAGAGAGGGACGAAAGGAGTGAGTGAAAATGAGGATGCTCAGGAGTATCGAGATGGAAAACCCCATGGTGTTAGACCGCTGCTGGCCCCATGAAGCCGAAAGTCAGCGACAAGCCGAAAGAGCAGCTCAGGGCGAAGCAATCGAAAATGCCGTAGAGAAAATGACTGATTCTTTGAATTTTATTTACGACACGAGGTATAAGCTGGGCGAGGTTGCTGTGCTGGTTAGCATGGATGAACCGCTTAAACTGGCAGATGCCTACTTGAAGATGGCCGAGGAGGCCATTGAGCTACAAATGGATTTAATTGAATGTGGAAAGGTCGTAGTAGACCGATAGAAGGAGGTTACAGGTATGAAAATAGTAGGCCTTCATGTGGAGAACATCAAGAGAATCAAGACGGTTGATATTGTCCCAGACCCACAGGGGAACCTGGTTATTATCTCCGGGATGAATGAACAGGGAAAGACTACTACCCTGGATTCTATTTGGTGGGCATTGGGCGGCGCGAAGGACATTCAGAGCGTCCCTCTTCGCAAGGGTGCAGACAAGGGCAAGATAGTCCTGGACCTGGGCGAGATCGTAGCTACTCGCAAGTTCACCGCCAAGGGCAGCACCATTGAAGTCACCAATAAGGACGGGATGGTCTTCAAGTCTCCGCAGGCTGTCCTGGATAAGCTGATCAGCAAGGTGAGCTTCGACGTAGAGCAGTTTATATGTTCTAAGCCAGCCGAACAGGCGGAAATACTTTTATCGCTGGTGGACATTCCGGTTAGCATTGCAAGGCTTCAAGAACTGTCCGGGTTGACCACAGTCAAGGGCGCGAACAATCCTCTGGAAACATTGCAGAACGTATATAAGGAAGTTTACAGCGAAAGAACATTGGTCAACCGGGACATGGATAAGGCCAAGAAGGTGCTGGAGTCCATGCCGGAGGTTGAGGCGAAAGAGGCAGTCTCCATTGTTGAACTGCTGAACGAAAAAGAAGTTCTGGTCCAGCACAATACACAGGTTGATGAGGAAAAGGCCAAGATCGACACCATCAAGGCCGTTGAGGATGAAATCCGGGAAGAGATAGCCTACATCGACGAACTGGAAAAATCCTACCTGAAACAGATCGCTGAACTGCAAAAGAAAATAAAAGCACTGTCCGCCGAAAAGAGCGAGGCGGCTAATCGATTGATTAAGAACAGTAAGGACCTGGCAGCGCAGAAGCAGTTCGTTTCTACCCTTGAGGTCCACGACCTCACCGAGATCAATGAGAAGATTGCCAACGCCGACAAGACCAATCAGCAGGCACAGGAATACGCGAAACGCCAAGAGCAGGTCGAGGTCGTCAAGGAGCAGATAGAACAGGCCGAGGGGCTTACTGCCAAGTTGCTGGCTCTTAAAGACTACAAAAACGAATTGATGCAGCAGGTCAAATTCCCTATTGACGGACTGGACTTCGCCGCCGGTGGAGTGTCCTATCAGGGCGTGCCATTCGAGCAGGCCAGCGGGAGCCAAAAGCTGCAGGTATCCATGGCCATAGCCATGGCTCAGAACCCTAACCTCAAGGTTATTCGTTTCAATGATGCTAACCGGCTGGACAGTAAGCAGATGGAAGTGGTTCGGCAGATGGCCGAAAAGCATGACTTCCAGGTATGGATGGAGTACGTTGACGAGACTGGCAAGGTGGGGATCGTAATTGAGGACGGCATGGTCATAAAGGCCAAGAAGGAGGGCGTCTAGATGGCTATCCCTGCTTATAACGTACCGGTCCTAACAGCAGGAATCAACTCTCAGGAGCAGGATTGTTTGCTCCTGAGGGCGCCATATAAGTACCTGAACACTTGCAAGAGCATCGACGGCTGGGAGTGGAACCCGATTATGAAAGCATGGGAATACCCCGCGAATACCCGGTCATATATGAACATCGTTCATGCCCTGCCGAATGTACAGGTGGCGCAGGAAGCCAAAGACCTGCTAGCAGGGATGATAGAACTGCGCAAGGATGCTCCGGTGGAAGAAGAAGTTATCCCGGAGAACGTCCAGCCAATCGATACGATGCCGGTGGTAATCAAGCCGTTTAATCACCAGGTGGCTGGGTTTAATTTGGGCGTTGCCGAGCCCAATGTAGCTTTATTGATGGAACAAGGATGCGGGAAAACTTTGACAGCAATAGCAATATCTGGATATAGATACTTCAAAAAACAGGTTCAAAGGGTGCTAATCGTGGCTCCTGCCTCCGTGGTCCCGGTGTGGCCGATGGAGTTTAAGGCATACGCTAATTTTCCCCACCAGGTTATTGTTCCCGAAGGGACCATCAAGCAGAGGGCGGCGACCATAGACGCACTGCCCATGACTGACGAAATGCAGGTAGTTGTAATCAACTACGAAGCCACATGGAGGATGGAAGAATCTCTGCACAAGTTCAAGCCGGACATGGTTATAGCCGACGAGAGCCAGCGTATCAAGACGCCGGGTGCTCGGCAATCAAAATGTCTGCACAAACTGGGCAAGCGAACCAAGTATCGGTTGGTCCTCACGGGAACACCGGTCAGCCAGTCACCGTTAGACTTCTTCAGCCAGTACAAGTTTTTAGACCCTTCGATATTCGGTAACAGTTACTGGGCATTTAAGGCACGGTATGCGATACTGGGCGGCTACGAAAACCGGGAGATAGTTGGCTACAAGAACCTCCCGGAGCTGGTCAAAAAGGCTCATGGAATTGCTTTTAGAGTGACCAAGGCGCAGGCGCTGGACCTGCCGGAGTACACGGATCAGGTTCTGTTCTGTGACCTGGAACGGGACGCCCACAGGAAGTATGCTCAGATGGCACGGGAGTCGGTGGCGGAACTATCCGAGGAAACAACGGTCATTGCAACCAATGTCCTTTCTCGGTTGCTCAGGTTGTCGCAGTTAACGGGTGGTTTCATTAAGGAAGACGGCAAGACCTTCCTTACCAGCACCGCGAAGATGGACCTGCTGAAAGAGGTCATGGGCGACTTGATGGGCGACTTGATGGATGCCGGGAAGAAGGTAGTTATATTTGTCCGGTTCCTGCCGGAGATAGCAGCTATAAGGAAGATGCTCTTGGAGAGACTCAAGGTTGACTATGAGTGGATAGCCGGAGAGGTGAAGATGGAGGACCGGGGCGAGGCGGTGCGCCGCTTTCAGGAAGACCCCGAGTGCAAGGTGTTTCTTGCTCAGATACAGACTGCCGGGTTGGGAATAACGCTGACTGCGGCAGACACGGCAATCTTTTACAGCCTGGACTATAGCTTTGCGAACTACGATCAGTGCCGTGCCCGCATACACAGATTGGGTCAGAAGAACTCCTGCACATATATGCACCTGGTGGCAAGGAACACTGTTGACGAAAAGGTATTGCTCGCACTGAAGGATAAGCGAAATATCGCAGACCTGGTAGTGGATAACTGGAAGGATCTATTTAAGGAGGGATAAATCTATGAGTATGAATGAATTGGCACAGCCCCCCGACATGTTCGCACTGGCGGAACAATTAGCGGCAGTCAAGGACATTAAAAAGGATCTGGCGGCGCAGCAGAAGGAGAATCAGGCCATCATCGATGAGCTGGAGGAAAAGCTCAGTCTGATTATGATCGAGGACGAAATACAGAGGTTTGATAAGAACGGGAAGCTGTTCTACCTCTCCATTACCCGGCGGGCCAGCGTGGACCCCGAGACGCGGGAAGAACTGCTGGAATGGCTCCGCGAACATGGGGCCGGTGGGATGATTACCGTAAACGCCCAGTCTCTCACGGCTTACGTCAATGAGCACATTGACCAACTGGAAGAGATGCAGATGGACCCCGAACTGATTGACCTGGACTTCGAGAAAAAGACGGTCGAACTGGTCGGACTGGTCAAGACCTACGAGAAGGTCGGCGTCAACGTGAAAAAGTCTCCGGCTCCCAAGAAGAGGTCAACTACGGTTGCGAAAATCGGGAAAGCGGGCGACATTGATGGACCAATATAATAGCTGCTGCGACTGCGGAAAAGCTGAAATGCTATATTCAGTGACCTGCACTCGGGAAAGACAGACCAGGGATGGACCTAAGTCGGATACGGCAAGTCGGGCGTTATGCCTAAACTGTGCAAACGAAGAACTTAGGCGGCAGGGGCGACCTGCCATAAAGAATTAAGGAGGATGATTTTAATGGCTAAAGCGGAAAAAGAAAAGACTAATGGTGCTCTGGTAGTGGTTGAGTTTCAGTTACCTGACGCGAGCGAGGGGCTTAGTGCTCAGGATATGCGTGATGAGTTAGATGGGCTGCCCGCAGATTTCTTTACGCGGGTGAAGATCCCCAGCGGCGGCGGAGTTGCGTTTGACATTCCATTAGATGAGGACGATCCGGAAGTGTCCAAGGAGATAGTCGGCGTAATTGTTGACCATCATGCGGCTAATGGCTACTGGAAAGACGCCTACAACGGCCAGAACAACCCCCCTGACTGTGCCAGCCTAGACGGGAAGTTTGGAGAAGGTAATCCTGGCGGCGACTGTTCGAGGTGCCCGCTGAATGAATTTGGATCAGGCGAAGGTGGCAAGGGCAAGGCCTGCAAGAATATGCACCGGGTCTTCATCCTGCGCGAAGGTGAGCAGTTCCCTCTGCTGCTGACACTGCCGCCTACTAGCTTAAAGGCCTGCGGTAACTACATCGCAAAACAGGTCGTCACCAAAGGGCGCCGGAGCTATGGGGTGCTTACCAAGATAACTCTGAAGAAAGCTAACAGCGGCGAGGGTATTGCCTACTCCCAAGCTGTGTTTAGCATGGCCGGTTTCTTGTCTCCTGAGCAGACCAAGGCTATGGGGCAGTATGCGTCAGGGATCAAGGTTCTTACCCGGCAGGTTGCAGTTTTGGATGATGAGTATATTCAGAATCCCGATGAATACTACAACGCTGACGACGCCGACGAAGAAAGCATTTGTTAGGGGGCGTGCCGATGAAGGAAAGATTTTTGGCAATAGCTTCCGAAGTTGATCGTCCTGGCATTGAGGAACTCTTGGGGTTCCTCAATGCCTCAGATTTCTTTACCGCACCTTGCAGCACTAAGCATCATCTGGCTGTCCCGGGTGGATTGGTGCAGCATAGCTTGAATGTTCGCGAGTACTTGCTTCCTAAGGTCCTGGAACACGGACTGCATGTATCACCTGCGACAATAACAGTCTGCGGACTGTTCCATGATCTGTGTAAGGTCAACTTCTATTCAATAGATGACGAACCGGTCACGGAGAAGCAGGTTCCTTATGTCAAATCGCTGTTAACACAAAAACAGATCAATTTCAAAACCACCTTCCCGGGGCACACGGGGCAATTAACCAAGGGGCAAGCCGGGGTACTCATTTCCTGGCTGAAGGACGGGGACCTTTCTTCTCCGCCGGAATTATCACTCACCTATAAGATCAATGACCTGCTCCCCCTGGGGCACGGGGAAAAGTCTGTAATCATGCTGCAAAATTTTATCAAGTTAACCGAAGAGGAACAATTAGCGATCCGCTGGCACATGGGACCGTTCACGGACGGGTTCTTTAGTTCGTATGCGGTATCTCAGGCTTACAATGCTGCGGCAGAGAGGTATCCGTTGGTTACGGCTCTGTTTTTGGCGGACATGGAAGTGGCGAATTTGGTGGAGAGAGAAAATAAGGAGGTATTTTGATGGAAAAAGAATCGATCACCGAAGAAATGAAAATCCATGACCAATGGTATAAAGAAGCAAGAGACATGACACCTGAAAAGTTGCCGGATTTCATAAGCCATTTACTAAACGATTATAACCACGATTACGGCACTATCTGCCACGCTCTAACTGCCGGAGCTATAGCCACCGTCTGGGCTATGGACCACAGTCCACAGGGAGGAATCACAGGTTTTCAAGCAGGGGCAATCATGTGGGAGTTTATTAGGCACTGGAATTACTCACATAACAAGACCGGCTTAAAAATAATTGATTATGACAAATTCCTCTACCCTCAATATGAAGGTCACTACCAAAAGACACTAAGCACTAGCACATGGGAAGCGATACAAAAGCAGGCCAGAATCAGCATCGAGGAAGCTGCTAGGAATTATGCTCAGTATGAGCTCGATGTCCAGCAGTATGCGAAGGACCTGGAAGAGTTTGTTGCTAAGCACCCCGACTACACTGAAGATCCTCAAAAATACGAAAGATTGTTTGGCGGGACACAGCCAGAATGGGACGAATACCACAAAAAGGAGACCGAGGGGTTTGAGTTTGCGCCTAGCAAACCGTATTGTAGTGTAACCCCGTATAGCAGAGTTTATCAACATTGGCTTTCTATTGTGAGTGGTACAGTACCGTTTGGTTATAGTGTTGGGGACGACTGATCGGATGAACATGACAAGTGGGAGAAGGAGGGAGACCATTGAAGCCATACGAACCATGGGAGTTTTGCAAGGCGATAGATTGCCCTGCATTTCCAGGTATTATTTTTGGTTGTGAGGATACGAAGAAGATATTTTGCCGTAAATGTCATGCTTATCAAATGCACCAATACCTCAAAGACCACGGCCAGATACTTGAGGAAGGGTCAGGGCTTATCGCAAGGGTGCGGGAGGCCGAGGCTGAGCTTGCGACGCACAAGCGAGCGTTAACCTTCTTTATTGCTGATACCGTTGACGATGAATGTCCTTATGAACACGACTTCGTGAATTGGCCCGAATGCAAAGACTGCCCGCATGATCGTGAAATGCACGTAGACAGGGAACGAGACTTGAAATGCTGGGAAAAATACTGCCTGGAAATAGCCGAGAGGGGGAATGAGTGATGGAGGAAGGCTCAAAGGTTAGATGTATCAGCGTGGACGAGGATCAATCAAGATGGGGAGGAAATGATTCAGCGGAAGAATATCTAACCATCGGAGAGGTCTATACCTTGGCTCAGGACCCCGAAGTTCATGCGTGGCATACGAAATACTATCTTGAAGAGGTTCCCGGGAAGGTGTTTAATTCTGTGCAGTTTGAGGAAGCGGGAGAAGCATGAACGGCATTACAAGGGTATTCCCGAGGCAAACAAACTGCACCCCGATAGATGATTATGTTTTCTTCGGAGAACCAGGACTGTTTATTCCTGATCACAACGAAGTACATATCTGTTGTATTTTCACATGGGATAAACCACAAGCTGAGAAATTAGCAGAGTCATGGCGAAAAGTATCTCCTGTGGTAAAACTAGGTGGCCCTGCATATGACGATCCATCTGAAGGTGAGTTTATTCCCGGTATGTATGTGCGGCAGGGGATCACCTTCACAAGCCGAGGTTGCCCAAATAACTGTAAATTCTGCTTCGTGCCCAAGCGGGAAGGGAAACTAAGGGAGATCGAGATCAAAGCGGGAAACGTGATCAACGACAATAACATTCTGGCATGTAGCAAAAAGCATCGAGAAAAAGTTTACGATATGCTGAAAACCCAAAAACGCATCGAGTTTAAGGGTGGACTTGAAGCTGGCAGGTTGACCGATTGGGACATTGAACAAATGCGTAATTTAAGGATCAAACAATTATGGTTCGCTTGTGATCACCCGAATGCAATTAAGATCATACAAAAAGTAGCACCAAAATTATATAAAGCAGGATATAAACGTGATCACCTACATTGCTATGTGTTGATCGGGGACGACATGACCGAGAACGAGAACAGATTAAAAGCAGTATTTGAGGCTGGTATGTTGCCATATGCTCAATTATTCCAACCCGAAGAACAAATTGACTATAGCAAGGAATGGAAACGGTTTGCAAGGACATGGAGCAGGCCGGCAGCGTATAAGGCCTTGATGAAGGAGGCACCCAATGAAGAATAACACCCCAATACAAAGCTACCACAGAAGCCAGCAGGTGCGGCCACGACCGGCAAGAAGTTACCGCACCCGCAAGACTAAACTGCAAAAAGCAGTTAAGGCTATTATACCAACTTTGATGGTCTTGGGCCTTATCGCATATGTTTGCCTGGCACATTTTTTTGTTGAAGCGGTGACAGGCCCGGAGGTTCCCAGTATATCTTATGCGGAACCTAGTTATTTTATGCACCCAAACCACGAATTTATACCGGTATCCAGGCACCAGGAGGTAATGTTCTTCGAGGCAACGGCTTATACCCTGGAGGATGGCAACGGGGACGGACTTACCGCTACGATGGTTAGGCCCCAGGTTGGCAGAACAATTGCAGTTGATCCGGCTATCATCCCCTACGGCAGTAAGGTCATTGTGGATGGGCATACATACGTTGCAGAAGATACCGGGGGCGATATTCGGGGCAATCGGATTGACATTTATTTTGGCGAAGGACCAGAGGCTTATGAGAGGGCTATGGAGTTTGGTAGGCAATGGGTAGAAGTTCAAATAAAAGGAGGAATTTTAAATGACGT
>CAZUCG010000065.1:0-9469 GCA_964619145.1 uncultured Lentisphaeraceae bacterium
GAGCCGTGCCATTTTGTTGAACCGCGAAATCATTGTTTTAGGTTATTCCCCGACAGTTGCTTGCCTGTCTATGCTCGGTTGGACTAGCTTCGTGGTTGGTTGGTGTGGTTGGCGTGTGTTAATGCTCAGCATTAACCTGTGAATGGCTACATAGACCTCAGTCAAAAAGGCAAAGATAATTTTAACCGTGAAAACGCAAAAAAATTCAGAAGATAAGGAAGATGAGATGTCTGTCCACAGATTACAATTGTTAGTGGCTAGGGAATAAATAATGCTCGGCCGCAAAGCAGCGAGCTTTTTGGCTGGGGTCTAACGAGGCTGTTTGTAGGTTATTTTCAAGCGCGCCGATCGTCTGTTTTGCCTTGCCCGGCTACCAGATTATTATCTCAATCGCCTGCCAACCGGCGCTTAGTCGCCTGTGACTGGTGGTTATTAATGGGCAAAGGGGTAATCGTTTTGGAAATCAAGCACATTGTTTTTTTTATGGCGCTGTTTTTTTCCTTGCCGTTAGGATATCTGTTGTCGCTTGATCGACGGTTGTTAAGAGCGATTTTTTTTGTGATGATGCTGGTGCCATTGGGCTTCGAAACTACCTCTATAAATTTTTATCCCGATGAGTTTTACCGTGGCACTGCTCGTGGTATTGAAATCTCTCTGATGTATATTTTATGCATTTCGGCGTTGTTGGCGATGTTCTTGCGTGGGGTCAAGATACGTTTCTATGCTAAGGGCGTGTTACCGTACTTATTGCTGTTTGTTTGCTCAGTTGTCTCAGTCATTAATGCCGAAAGTGCCTTGATTAGTTTTTATGAGATTTGGAAGCTCCTAATGATGTATTTGGTCTTCGTGACCGTGTATAGTTATATGCAGCATACCAGAGACTACGAAATATTTATCTGGGGCATCGCGGCTATGCTTGTAATCTCTTTTCTGGTAGTGGTCAAAGGAAAATATTTGGACGGTATTTATCAGGCTCGGGGCGTCTTCCAGCACCAGAACAGTATGGGGATGTACTTAAGCCTAATCTGCCCTGTCTTCCTGGCAGGTTGGCTGAATTGTAAAAGCATCTTCAAAGCAACATTTTTTGCGCTTATGCTGTTGCTTAATGCCGCGGCCTTATTCAGTACTTATTCCCGCGGGGCGATTGCCTGCTTCTTTGTCAGTTGCACGGTGACGCTGTTGCTGTCGCTGGCGGTTGGTGTTACAATACGCAAATTAAAGATCGTGGGCTATGTGGCAGTGTGTGCCTTGCTGGGGGTCGGACTCTTCTTGTCGCAGGTGATATATCGTTTTAAGTATGCTTCGGAAACTTCCAGCCGCGCTAGAATGTTTTATGCTACTGCGGCACTAAATATGATTAAGGCAGAGCCTTTAGGCGTCGGAGTGAACAACTGGAGCTTAAAAATGAATCGCCCATATCTATACAATCCGAAATTCCTGGACCCGGAGCGCTGGCTAAAGCAACAGCACGAGATTCAATGGGGAATTGTGGAGACAGTATATTTGCTCGTCGCGGCTGAAAGCGGCTGGTTGGGGCTGCTGGCTTTGCTTTGGTGGTATGGCGCAATTTTTACCTTGAATTGGCGAAATTTATTCGCCTATCGAAAGAAGGAGCAGTTCTACCTGGTGGTTGGAATTTGTGCTGGTCTGACGGCAGTTTTCTTGCAATCTACATTGGAGTGGGTGCTTAAACAGCAGATTAATTTTATCCAACTGATGGTTGTCTACGCAATTGCTGCTAGTATGTTTGCGCATCGGCCTAGGCCGCGGCCGACCAAGATCGCTGGCCGGTCAGGCAAACGGCTGCCTTCTCAGGCATCGCCGCCGCCACAGCTGCTTGGTCACCCGGCGAAGACAAATTCCCAAATGTCAAATTAACGTTTTGAAGCTGACTGGGCAGGGATAATCTCTTGACAGTCTTGTGGTGACAAATAATTCAGGAACTGAAGATATGTTAAAAGTGCGGATGTGGGTGCTATTGCCATTATGGTGCTTGTTTTTTGCTAGCTCTTGCTCGTTGTTTATGCCTTGGCACGAGGAAATAGTGATCGAGACTGAGCCGCCTGGCGCAGTTGTCATTATAGATAGTCAGAGGTTTCTTTCGCCGCTGCGAGTGCCCGTCCGCAAGAATAAGACTTTTTCCATTTATGTCAACAAAGACGGCTACATTGGGCAGAATGTCTGGTCAGGTCGCAGCTTAAGTCCGACTGGGATTCTGGATTTGGCCGGTGCTTGCGCATTCTATCTGCCGGCACTGGGGTTTGTTTCGCCAGCGGTTTGGCAGCGTCAGCAGAATTACTATTTCTTTAAGCTGCTGCCAATCGATTGCCATTGTGATAGCTGCTGCAAAAACCAGGCCTTAGAAAGCAAATAGCGGCAGATAGTTTGCGGCCTCGACAAAATAGCGTTGGCCAGGACCCGGTCGCGCGACCTGGTCTGTTTTGCGCTGCTGGTAGGAGCTGTCGAGCGCGGCAAGTATAGCCGCTTCTGCAAGCATTATTGTCCCCGCCTGCAGCAGGATGTCTTTTCTACTGCGAGCTGAAGGAGAAATTGTTCGCTGTCTAAGTTGCTCGGTGGGTTCAGCTAGGGTTTTGCTTCGCGATTGAATTCGAGTCCTTTTGCCGAGCCTTCGATTGGGAAGGCCCCGGTATCTGAGCCGTATTGCGCAATGAATTGTTGCAGCTCCTGAGTTGAGGCGGTCAGAAAGCATCGACCGTCATCGGTTTTTGCATACGCTATCGCAGTTTTTCCCTGCTTGAGCATTTCTTCCAGCCAATTACTGGCTAACGGCGTTAAAATCAAGTGGTCCTCGTTAAGCGTGACTTTCCAAAAACTCCGCAAAGAGATGAAATGCCCACCGGAAAAACTCTGGGACTGGTTTTTTGCCGGTCGGGCAGGCAGAATTTCCAAGAAACGCAAGCCTTTGATTTCGCCTAGTTGCGCCAAGAATTGCTCTGCTGGCTGATCTTGCTGGACTATAGCGAGTTCATATCGGCCAGTCTTCTTATCGTATGCTCTGAAATGCCAGGATGTGTCCGGGGCAGTCCATTGACCGGTTAATTTTGGCTCGAAAACTAGGTCTTGTGCGGTAAACAAAGAATGCAAGGTCAGAATACAACTGCCGGCAAATAAAATAACCAGAGCTAGCAAAAAGTTACTGAATTTAGGCATCTCCATCTCCTTTCATTGCTTAATGGCGCGGCTAGCACAGCCAGGAACGACCAGCAGCGAAAACTGCGGCTCCATAAAAATAATCCAACTCTGGCGATTTGTCAATCCAGGGGCGTTTTTTCAATGGCAGAAATAAAGGCTGTAAAAGAGGAGTTTTTGTATTCGGCTAATTTAAGTATTATATTACAATGCCAGACTGTTAATTGGCGTAACTTTTTTTACATCCGAACTTAGCAAAAGGAGTACAGAGATGTCGCAAAAACAGTTTACTTTAATTGAGTTGCTAGTGGTGATTGCCATTATTGCCGTTTTGGCCTCGATGTTGCTGCCGGCTTTGAGCAAGGCACGGCAGGCGGCTCACAAAACGCAATGTGTGAGCAATACCAAGCAATTGGGCGTCGGGATGTTCTTGTATGCCGAAGCGAACGAATTCTGCAGTCCGCCGTATCGAATTTTGAATCCCCCTGGTAGCGATTTGTACTGGTTCAACGAGAGTCCGACTTACGGTATGGTGGCCGAGTACTTGAATCTCAATTCCGGTTCGGGTGCTTATGTGCCGGCTTTTGGCGGCTGTTACAAGACCAAGTACAACGTTCCCTATAAGAGTGCGCTGATTTGTCCTAGCCGCGGGGTGCCTGGGCAGGTCACGACTGCCCATACTAAATTTTATGGCTATGGCCTAAACAGCTGGTTAGGTTCCAGTGCCAAAGGCGTTGGCTACTCATTGGATAAGATCAAGGCACCAGCTCGCACGTGTCAAGTAGCGGAGTGCAGCACTGGCATTGCCAATTATCGTCCATTTGGCACGTCTTATCCGATGTCTTTCCCCCACGACAATCAGTCGAATGTGTTGTTTATCGACGGGCACGTCCAGTCGATGAAGATGCAAGACGTGCCCGACCAAGATAATCCGAATCAGCCGTATGCCTTTGTGTCGTCTTTCTGGTGCCCAGGCAAGATTGCCAGTTCCAGCTGGCACGATGACTGGTAAGAGTTAAAAGGATTTTTTAGATAGACTGGCAGTATTACGCTTTGAATGTCGGCTGTTGATACGATTGCTTGGGCTTGGATGCTTGGCTCACTGAGTTTTGCTCTCGAAGTAGCATTGTGCTTGACTAACTACCCCCGGCGGCTGTCGGGGACGGTGGTATAAATTGGGCCGCCAAGCGCCGTACTGGCAGTTGCTGGAAAAGACCGGCATCCTGCAGGAAACAAAAATAGGCGATGCCTGGGTGACGCTGCTGGACGTCTAGCAGCTGACCACTGAAATGCAGAAGATATTCACCGTTGACCCGGCGATTTTCTTGCATCTGGAAGACTGCCGCGACTGCGCCCAGCACCGGGCAAGAATCAGGCTGAGGCAAGATTGAGCGTCAGCGCACGTCTGGCTGGCGACTGCCTGGCGGAGCTAGTGCCTGATGCCAAGCTCGGAGTTTCTCGGCGAAGCTGATACTGGCGGCGGCCGGACTGGAAGAGGGCAGAATGACTACCTTCTGCAGCAATGACGGAAAAAAGCGCCGTAAGTACTTGTTGGCCGTCACACCATTGCAGCAAATTTTGTTGATGCCGAGATGCGTCCTCAGCAATCCCGTGATATCGTTCGGCTGCGGCTGGCTGATGTCACTGTCCAAGCTGCCGTTGCGCTCACAACCGGCCAGCACGTCCCACAAGGCGATACCGTGCGCCCGCAGAGCCGCCAAGCGCTGCGGGTAGCTTAGTTCTGGCGCGAAGGCGAAAATTATCCCAGTTAAGCGCCAGAAGGCATTGTGTTTGAACGCATAGTATTGCTGCTGACGGAGCGATTCCCCGCCAGGCATTGAGCCTAGGAGCAAAATTTGCGCGTGTTCGTCCAGGCTGGGTGGGAAGGATTGGCAGTTATGCATAGCGGGCAATTACCTCGTCCAGTGTAATTGTTTTTGGTCCAGGAGCGAAGCCAGGATTGTCTCGGCATATATTCGGTGTCCGAAGTCATTGGGGTGATTGACGCCATTGCCGGTCAAGTCGTAGAAACTCTTGCGGCGTAGCAATTCCTGCCAGACGGAGTGCACCTCGGCGACTGCGACGTTAGGTTCTTGATCGGCTAGAGCGCGCAGCGCAGCGGCGAAAGCCTGCGTCGCTGCTGGCGGGGTATTGGCCCAGAGTTGGTTGCCAGGCATAGATGTGATCAGCAGGCATTCAATGCTCGGATTCACGGTCTCGGCTAAGCGTATAATGCGGCGAATCACGTCTGCGAATTCCGACGCGCTCATTCGCCGCAGGTCATTCATACCATACGCGATAAACAGCAAATCCGGCTGTTCGGACAACCAGCACTCGGGTGTCTCTAGGGCTGCTAGAGAGCTGCTGCCGTTCACACCGAGATTGCGAAGGCTGATTTTGCCTTTGCAGCAGGCACCGAGTCTCTGGCCTAATAGTTCGGCATAGCAGGGCTGGTATGGTGGGAAATTCAGTCGCTGGCTGGCGTTGTAGCCATCGGTGATGCTATCTCCAAGGCAGACGATTTTGCATTCGCTCTTGGGATTTCGCAGTCGGTCCTTGCTTTGCTGCAGCCGTTCGGGAAACACCGGCAGCAGCGGGAAGTCGCATTCGGTTGTGGTGTAGTCGATTTCGATTTGCTGGCGGGCGAAATAACTCTCGTTATTGAACAGCAGAGGCCCGCCATCCACGCCGCCGCAGATGGCGTTGTGATTCGGGGCTGGATAGAAGACGCATTTTTCTGGCGAGGGATGCAGCTCCGCGGTCAGGATATGCGGGATGCGCGAAGCCTTCGTCAGCCAGAGCTGGCGGGCATCCCGGGAAAGCAGGTAATCGCGTCCTGCGGCGAAGTGCTCGCCGGTGCTGGAATTATAGACCGCTTGGAGCTGTTGGACCGGGAAAAGCAGCCTTACATAATCTTTGCCGGCGAACATACCGGTCTCGCCTTGTATCGTTGTGCTGAGCATAATGAAAATAATGTATGGAGGGGGGAAGAAAAAGAGTCGCGGCTGAATTGCTCCCGGGCTAGTCCATCTGGGAGATTATGGGAACGGATATAAAAAAATGCCTAAAAAACGTTTTTCAAGTCAACTGGACTGCCAAATAACCTTAAAGTGGGCTATATTATAGAAATATTGTTGGCGCGGCTCACCTGACCGTGCGTCAGCTGCTGACAGCAGAAGTGAAAATGACAAGGGATTGTGTTTATGATACCGAAAAAAGTATTAACTGTGGCTGGTTCGGATTGCAGTGGCGGGGCTGGCATTCAAGCGGATTTGAAGACCTTCCAGGAACGCGATGTCTATGGTATGAGTGTACTTACGGTACTGGTGGCGATGCGGCCCGAAGACTGGAGTCACGTGGTCGCACCCGTTGATATCGCCACTATCAAGGCCCAGTTCCGGACCATCTTGCCTGGTATAGGCGTCGATGCTGCCAAGACCGGGATGTTACCGACGGTGGAAATTATCGACCTTGTGGGCGAGTTGTTAGCGGAAGCCAAAGTGCAGCATTTAGTAATCGACCCGGTGATGGTCTGCAAAGGCACACGTGAGCCGCTGTTTCCAGAAAATACCCAGGCAATGATTCGTAGCTTATTGCCTATTGCTGAAGTGGTCACCCCGAATTCATTTGAAGCTCTGCAGTTATCCGGCCTCAACGAATTGGCCACTGAGCAAGATGTCGAGGAAGCCGCCCGTCGCATCCACGCTTTGGGTGCAAAAAATGTGGTCATCAAGGTCCCGCGGGTTTTTGTCGATTATGCCGCCGATGTTTTATTCGATGGTCAGAAATTCACTTGGCTGCGAGAAAAGCGCTTGCAGACGGCTTGGACGCACGGGGCCGGCTGTTCCTTCTCAGCCTGTATGGCTGCCGAACTCGGCAAGGGCGTTGCGGTCTGCGAGGCCTTCCAGACGGCACACAGTTTTCTCTTAGCCGGATTACAGGATTCTTTCCCGTTGAATCAATTCGTCGGACCGATTTATCACAAGGCTTTGGCCAAACGCGGATAACCTGCAGATATGACTGCTGAGAATGATTTCGCAGATTTTTTCCTCCCGGCTGACAGCGAGCACGTCAAGCGGGAGAAAGAGAAGGCCCGGGTCGTGCGCAATTCCCAATGGTGGAAGAATTTGCGGGGGATGGGTCTGTGCTACTACTGCAAAAAACGCTTCCCCCCGTTGGAATTGACGATGGATCATCTGATCCCCATTATCCGCGGCGGTCGCAGCACAAAAAGCAATATCGTTGCCTGTTGCAAAGAATGTAATAACAAGAAGAAATATCATTTTCCTTTCGAAATGGATAATTGAATTAGTTTAAGCAGGAGAAAAAATGGACAAGATTAAAGTTGCATTGATCGGCTTGGATTCCAGTCATAGTGTCGAACTTTCACGTTTGATGTGCTCGCCTGATTTACCGACTGAGCAGAAAATTGCTGGAATGACGGTGACTGCTTGTATGCGCTTCGAGACACCTTTCCAAAACCAAGAAGGCTTGGATAAGCGCCAAGAGCAGCTGGAAGAATGGGGTATTAAGGTCACGGAGGATTTTGACGAAGCCATTGCCGACTGTGATGCCATTCAAGTAGAAATCAATGATCCGGCCTATCACCTGGAATTCTTCCAGCGGGTGGCCGCATTGGGCAAGCCGATATTTCTTGACAAGCCGTTGGCTGGCACTCTGGAAGACGGCCGGGAGATTATGCGGCTCACCAAGAAGCACAACACTCGGGTCTTCTCGAGTTCCAGCTTGCCGTTGTTCCCAGCGGTCGGTGAGGCAGCGGCTAAACTCGCGCAGTTAGGTGAGCCAGTACTCTTCGGGCATACATTCGGCGCCTTGGGTAAAGCCGCGGCTGGCGAATCGCTGATTTGGTATGGCGTGCACTCGTTTGAGATGCTGCAGCGAGTGATGGGCTGTGGGGCAGAACGCGTTTTTGCCGTCGATAATGACCAAAGCGTTGTCTCGACAATTGAATATTCTGGCGATCGCCGCGGCGTCGTCGAATCCACCCGTAGCAGTTGGCGCTATGGCGGCCGGGTGCAAAGCGCTAAGAATGTCGAGTTCTTCCTAGTTGATGGCCCGCTGTACTATTATCTGATGAAAGAAATTCGCGCCTTCTTCCAAGGTGCTCCGGCACCAATCCCGATGGAACAGACTTTCGAAGGACTCGCGATGATGGTCGCGGCATGCGAATCAATCAAGACTGGCAAGCCCGTCGAGGTAGAAAAACTCTAAGGACTGAAAATGCCGCTTTTGCGCGAGCAATTACTGGCCTTGATCGCCCGAACCTCGGTGGACTTGCCCGCCGAGGTGGAAGCGGCTTTGGCGTCTGCGTTGTCCCAAGAAGAGGCGGATTCCAGCGCTGCCGCGGCATTACGGACGATGCTGGCGAATGCCGCCCTGGCGCGCAAGAATCATCAGCCGATTTGCCAAGATACCGGCTCGCTGCAATTTTATGTTGAGGCCGCAGAGGATTTCTCGGCTGAGCACTTCCGTATTGCTGCTGAGGCGGCCATTATCCAAGCCACGGAGTTGGGGTTATTGCGGCAGAATTGTGTCGAGACGCTGTCGGGCAAAAACACCGGCAACAACCTCGGCTGCGGCAGTCCGCAGATTGATTGGCATCACAACGGCAAAGCCCAGGGCAGTCGGGTGACGCTGATGCTCAAAGGCGGTGGCAGTGAGAATATGAGCCGCCAATACAGCCTCCCTGACGATGAGTTGTCGGCCGGTCGCGATTTGGCTGGTGTTCGCCGTTGTGTCTTGGATGCGGCTTGGCGCACGCAAGGCCAGGGCTGTGCTCCTGGCATCCTGGGTGTGGCCATTGGCGGTGACCGCTGCAGTGGCTACGAAGTAAGCAAACGACAACTATTGCGGCATTTTGGCGAGCGCAGCCCGCAGCCTGAACTGGCAGCATTAGAGGTCAGTCTGCTGGCTGACCTTAACTGCTTAGGCATTGGCCCGATGGGCTTTGGCGGCAAGACTACCGTGTTGGAGGTCTTTATGGCCGCTTGCTGCCGCATCCCGGCCAGTTATTTTGTCAGTATTGCCTATATGTGCTGGTGTTGTCGCAGGCACAGTGTTGATATCGTGTAGAACCCACTTCTGGGTAGGCGTTTGTTTAATTTGCAAGCAACGAAAGAAGAGCTGTAAGATGTCAGAATTAGTCACAGTCGTTCTGGTTGGTATTGGTGGTTATGGCGGCACGTATTGTAATTTGCTGCTTAATCAGGGCAGCGAGCCGGTGGCCAAAATTGTCGGTGTGGTCGACCCATTTGCTGAAAAAGCGAATTTTTACGCACCACTGAAGGCTGATAATATC
>CAZUCG010000066.1:0-9456 GCA_964619145.1 uncultured Lentisphaeraceae bacterium
AGGATATTCTTCATAATTTCAGGCCTTTTTTAGTCGGCGCTCCGAAGGGTTTTCCGGCGGTAGCGCTGTCAATCAATGGGGTCAAGGCATCCATAATAAGAATAGCGAAACTCACGCCTTCCGGATAACTGCCCCATAATCTAATGACACTGGTAATGATACCGCAGCCAATAGCAAAAACGATAGCGCCGGTACGGCTCAGTGGCGAAGTCACCATATCGGTCGCCATAAAGAATGCCCCCAGCAGCAATCCGCCGCCGAGCAGATGGTACATCGGTGGCGCATAGAGATTAGTGTTGCTCAGCCAAGCCAGGCCGGTAAAAACAGCTACCGTCAGCAGATAAAAAAACGGTATCTGCCAGCGGATAATTTTCAAGGCTATCAGCAGCACTCCGCCGATAATCACGGCCACGGCGCAGGTCTCTCCGATGCTGCCGCCGTTGTGGTTCCAAAGGAGCCAATCGCCGTATGATACTCGCGACAGCAGTTCTGACATCGCGTTAGTCGAGCCTTCTTGGCCAGCCATCTGTGCGTCAGCGAGCATCTTCAATGGTGTCGCGGTGGTATAAGCATCGGGGCCGAGTCGCCAGGTGGTCATAGTTTGGGGAAATGCTAGCAGCAATCCCACTCGTCCTACCAAGGCAGGGTTAAAAGGATTACAGCCGATACCACCAAAGACCATCTTTCCTAGGCCGATGGCCATCACGGCGCCGACCAGACAAATCCAGATTGGCGTATCTGGGGGAAGATTCAGTCCCAGCAGCAGTCCGGTCAACACGGCACTGCCGTCATTAACTTCCAAGGTCCGCCCCATAAGTTGACTGCACAGCACTTCCACTGCGACACAACCGATAGAGCAAACAAAAATCACCCACAAGGCCGGAATTCCATAGTGCCACACACTGAGTGCGGTAATCGGCATTAACGCTGCCAAGACCCAGAGCATAATTTTGCTTACTGAGGCATTGGTATGGAAGTGCGGTGAGCTGCTGATAATCAGCCTGCTGGTATCCGGCATCCGAATTTCATTATCTGGCATAATGCAAACCTGAAAAAGTTATTGTCTTAAGGGCGGCTATTTTTTAGCGGGACTGGCATCTTCACTGGCCTTAGCGGCTTTTGCTTCAGCTGCCTTAGTGGCCCGATGCAGGGCCAGAACATCTGTCTTAGCTCGGCGCAGATGTTGCACGAGCGGTCGGCCAGCGGGGCAGACATAAGCGCAGCAGCCACATTCCATACAGTCCAGGACGTGCCAATGCTCAGCCAAATCGAATGATTCATTTTCGATTTGGACGCTAAGGATGCCGGGCATCAGTTGCATCGGGCAAGTATCATTACAGCGCCCACAGCGTATGCAAGACTTACTTTGGTACTGACTGATTTCGGATGCCGACAATAATAGTATGCCGGAGGTATTTTTGGTAATCGGGATATCCAAGGAATATACTGCCATACCCATCATCGGCCCACCAGAAATGATTTTTGCCGGGTCTTCCGAGACTCCGCCAGCCAGTCGGATGGCCTCGGAATACGGCGTACCGACTCGGAAGTGCCAATTTCCTGGCGAGACAATCGGCGTACCAGTCACGGTAGTAACTCGATCGTACAGCGGCGTGCCGTCTATCACTGCGTTGGCGATAGCACAAACGCTAGCGACATTCTGGACCACGCAGCCGATATCCATGGGCAAGGCACCGGTAGGGACTTTTCGATTAGTCAGTGCGAAAATCAGTTGTTTTTCCGCGCCCTGTGGATACCGCACCTCCAGCGGGCGGATTTGCACCGGCGTGCCTTGTGCTTTCTCCTGCATTAGGGCCACAGCATCGAGTTTATTGTTCTCGATGCCCAATAAGATTCTTTTCACGCCTAAGATACGAGCGGTAATTTGAATGCCAGCGAGGATTTTTTCTGGATTTTCCAACATCAAGCGATGATCAGCAGTCAAACAGGGTTCACATTCCACGCCGTTGATAATCAACGTATCGATCGGTTTATTGGCTGGTGGCGAGAGTTTAATCAGGGTCGGGAATGCGGCGCCTCCCATTCCCACGATGCCGGCCTCGCCGACACGCTTCCTCAATTCCTCCGGCGAGACTTCTTGCCAATTAGGGAATGGTGTCAATGGCTCAGCTGGCGTGTCCTCGCCATCACTTTCTAAAACTACTGCCGGCAACTGATTGCCGAGCACGCCAAGACAAGTGCTGATGTCTTTGATTACTCCGCTGGTGGGCGCGTGAATCGGCGCTGAGACGAATCCGTCTGCCTCAGCCAGCATTTGCCCGCGCAAGACTTTATTGCCCTTCTGTACCAGCAATCTAGCAGGGGCGCCAATATGCATTTGCAAAGGCACGATGTAGCGTTCCAGCAAGGGCGCCGAAGCGATGGGTACCTGGCTGGAGACCTTCTCTTGTGGTGGATGCACGCCACCGTAAAATCTATATATTTTAGGCATCGATAGCCTCACTCTCAGATGTTTTATGTTTAACCGCAATACAGGCAGACAAGGCGCCAGTCGGACAGCAGTCCGCGATCTCAGCCGCTGGCGGGTCGCCGTAATTGATGACTGCCAAAAAGCCATTCATCCGAATTTGTCCTTCTGGAGCTGCCTTTAGGCATTTCCGGCAGCCGATACAGGCCACTTTACAGGCCTTGCGTTTAGTCGCGCCTTTTTCAGGTGAACTGCACAAGACGTGTATTGGCGCCGTTATCGGCACCAGTTTGATCAATTTCTTGGGGCAAGTCTGGACGCATTTACCACAACCGACACACAAATCAGGATGCACCACAGCCAGATGCTTCGAGGTCATTTCGATGGCACCATACGGGCAAGCTCGGGCACACGCCCCTAAGCCGAGGCAGCCATAGGTGCAGGTCTTGCCACCGGCCGCGACCTGCATTGCGTCACGGCAATTGTTAATGCCGTTATAGAATGCCTGTCGGCTCGCCATATCATCATCGCCACGACAACAGACTACGGCTACCTTCTGTACCCGGACCTCGGTACTGACTCCTAGTAATGCGCTGATTTGTTGGGAATTTTGTTCTGACATCGACGGACATAGTCCGGGCTTGCTGTCACGCGCCGCCAATGCAGCGGCATAAGCGGCGCAACCGGCAAAACCACAAGCGCCGCAATTTACGCCCGGCATCAAGGCATTGATTTCATCTTCCAGCGGGTCATTTTTGACGGCAAAATATTTAACCACCAACGCGATTGCCAGTCCAATCACCAATCCGGAA
Organism: uncultured Lentisphaeraceae bacterium; assembly: GCA_964619145.1. Lineage (GTDB taxonomy): Bacteria > Verrucomicrobiota > Lentisphaeria > Oligosphaerales > Oligosphaeraceae > JAAZIZ01. The sequence goes on from CAZUCG010000066.1 coordinate 3,241, forward strand.
AACAATAGAATGAAAACAGCTTGCATAATATCTTCTCAACTAACCCCAAAAAGATGGGCTACGCAGGTGTGCTTGGTTAATTTCCGAGGCCGGAGAAGCCCAAGAAAGCCATTGCCAGCAGTCCAGCTGTAATCAAAGCAATGGGCGTGCCCTCCAGGCATTTCGGGGCTTTGTTCAAGGCCAGTTTTTCCCTCAGGCTAGAGAACAACAACAAAGCCAAGGCAAAGCCGACTGCGGACGCCGAACAAAAGACTGTGCTGCGGATGATACTAAATTTCTCTTCCGAGCTGATGATAGCCGCTCCGAGAACGGCGCAGTTAGTAGTTATCAGGGGCAGGAAAATACCCAAGGCTTGGTACAGTGGTTCACTGAAACGCTGCAAGAGGACTTCCACGATTTGCACCAGTCCAGCGATGACCAAGATAAAGACGATAGTTTTCAGGTACTCTACTTGGTTCGGTATCAAGATAAACTGATTGACACAAGCGGTAACCAAACCGGACAGAGTCATCACGAAGATAACCGCTGCGCCCATCCCCAAGGCAGTCTTGGTATTCCTGGATACGCCCAAGAATGGACAAATACCTAGAATCCTGCTCAAGACGAAATTATTGACCAGGATCGCCCCAATAATTAGACTAATATAATCCCCCACAGTTCCTTCTCCTTTGCTAGACAAAAATAGCAGAATGGGCCATAAATGATTTATCTCTGAGGCATTTAGAAGGTGGCTAGATTTGGCAGCACCGGTTAGATCCACGGAGACATCTTCCAGGTCTGAAAAATTCTTAAAACGCCGGAATTCGAGACTATAATTTGAAATGGAAATGACCGGAGCAGAAGCTCCGGCCAAATCCACAGAGACCGGAGCAGAAGCTCCGGCCAGGTCCACAGAGACTGGAGCAAGAAGCTCCGATTACCTTCAAGACGCGCTGCTATCGGTTTTAGCATCGCTGGCGGCGGTCTTTTTCTTGGCGCCATAACCGTAGCCATATTTGTAGCCATATTTATAGCCATAGGAAGAATAGCGGCCATAAGAATTTTTCGGGGTATCGACATTATTGGCAATCAAGCCCGCCAATTGGATATTGACTTGCTGGAGGTTATCGCGCAAATGCCGCAGAATTGGGCGCGTCACTCGGAAGAGTCGACTGCACAACAGCAATGGCACCGCCTGACTGGCTATAATCAGCGTATCAGATACCGCCAAGATTGGCGCGGTGTCAATCAACACCAAGTCGTATTGTTCCTGCGCCTCCCGTAGCAGTTCGGGCAAGCAGCCGCTACTCAGCAGCTCATTGGGATTCGGCGGTACTGGTCCAGCCAGGGCCACATCGAAGCCGAATTTCGGCAACGTGATAACTACATCAGCTAGTTTACAATCGCCGAGAAGCACATTGCTCAATCCACGAGCAGCGGTATTTTTCGGCAAGAAATTCGCCAAGAGCTTATGCATCCTTGGCTTGCGCAGGTCGAGGTCCAGCAGCAGGGTTTTTTTCTTATCACGGGCGAAGCTCCTGGCCAATTGCAGGGTCATAAAGGTCTTACCTTCGCTGGGTATGGCACTGGAAATCGCGAAGACCTTATTTTCTCGGGTAAGCATCGAGAGGTTAAGGCTGGTGCGGATATTCCGGAAAGCTTCGTCGATTGGGTCTTCGCCGGTACTGAGCAACAGCTCCTGTTCCTGGGTTTCAAAAAGTGGTACATTACCAAATATTGGCAGGCGGTTACCAAGCAACGCATTGACTTCATCAATGCTGGTGACCTTGTTGTTGATCGAGGCAAGAATAAAAGCCAGGAGTGCTGCCACTGCCAGCCCCAGCCCCAACGCTACCCGGAAGATATTTTGGGGATTTGGGTAGAAAGGCACACTCGCCTTGACGGCCGGACTGACGATGAAGATCGAAGATGTATCCGAGGTCTTAGTCGCGTCAGAGATTTTGATCTCGTTAATGCGATTGATCAAGGTTTTATAGGTGTTGTCTAGCGAATCACAAGTTGCTTTGCGCATTTCGTAATCGCCAGCAACTCGATCCAAGGCGACCAGCTTGGCTTGCAATTCTTCAACTTGGCCGGCCACAACAGCGGCCTTATTCTTGGCCCGGGAGTACCGCAATTCCAAACCATCGATGCTCAAATCCACTTCACTTTCCTGGGCGGCGGTGAGCAACTCGCTGACCTTGTGATGGGTCTGGACGGCCGTATGTCCCTCATTATACTGCGCCAAGAGACTGGGCAGACTCGTTTGATGGGTAAAATACAACATCTTGATGGAACTCAAATTGCTGCCGGCACTACCTTCTTGGGGTGCAAGATAGGGCATCAGCCGGGCTGCATTGGCACGATTCTCACGAATCGATTGCAAGGTAGTGGCCAATTCTATCTCTTCGAGTTTAGCTTCGGTGACGGTATTAGTCAGAGCATTGATTTGCGAAATAATCGCGGCATAATTTTCCGAGAGGCTGAAGATACCGTGTTCTTCCTTGAATTGAAGCAGCTCATTAACTGCCACTTCACGGCTTTTGTGAATTTCCTCGAGCTGGTCGCGCAACAGATTCACGCCCGTGAATGAGATATTGACTTTGCGCTTCTGCACCGATTCCAGGTAAACTTCAGCGATGGTATTCGCCATCTGGGCGGCTGATTCAGGGTCAGGCGATGAGATGCTCAGATCGACCATCAGGGTTCCAGGGACGTGTGCCACTTGAGGAGCAGAACAAGAACTCAGCGCGGTACTGGTGCCGCCGACTAGCTTATGGGCGCGGTCCAAAATTTCTCGACTTTGCAAAATCAACATCTGGGTCTTCAAGAACGTCGCTCCGGACTGGAAATTCGGGTCATCGATACCTCGGAAGCTCACTACCTGCAAGTCTTGATTATGGATATGCAGCTGGCAGGTAGAGCGATACAATGGCACTGTGGTCTGTAAATATATCACCCCGCCGACTGAAAACAATATCAGCGAAAAAACAAATAGCCATAAATACGGGCGGACATACACGCCCCAAATATTCATCAGCATATTTAAGATACTATCCTGCTCATTGTCTTGCGGCTGAACAATACGATTTTCTGTTTGCGGAGGAGTTACCATTTAATATCGCCGGCTGGGGTTAAAAACGCATTAATAAAACCAAACAATCATCTCAACTTTGGACATAAAAAAACCCGTTCGTTGCCGGTGCAGTTGTGCAGCTAGCAGCGAGGCGGATTATTTCTCCAGATTCAGGAGGTAAGCATAATATTACCAGAAAGACTCGGGCACAAACAAGATATCACCATTCTGCAATTCGACATCGCGTTCCTGACGTTCTGGGTCTTGATAGAACTTACGCAAATTGAGTTCGATAATCTCCTTGCCTCTGATCAACGTCACGGCTCGTTCACGGGCAATCTGAGTAAAGCCGCCTGCCAGCACAATTGCTCGGCTGGCAGTGATGTTCATACCGGGAGGCACGGTCAGCGGTCCTGGTGTGTTGACTTCACCCAAGACAAAAATCTTATCAGCGCTACCGACAATCAGATAATCGCCTGACTGCACCACCACGTCAGCCTCATAATTACCCTGCTGCACCTGGCGCAACGGGACTTTGATAGTCTCGCGTAGGCCCTGGGCATTTCGGCGAATAATGCGCACATCATTGACATCGGCTTCCTCGCTCAAACCGCCTACCCGGACCAGCAATTCCGAGCACAACGGCGGTTGTTGGGTATCAATCTGATAAACGCCCGGGGTATTGACATAGCCAGAGACATAGACTGGCGGTGCTTTAGGAACGATCAGCGTGTCCTCAGGCTGCAAAATAAACTCATCACCGCCACTGTCTGTGGAAACCAAAGCGGTCACATCAATCGGCAGACGAACGAGTTTCTTGCCTTCTGGGTCACGGCGGAGTACGGCGACGTTAGTCAGATCGGCACTGGCAGTAAAGCCACCGGCGGCGCTGATGGCCTGCAAAGCAGTCATTCGGCTGAAAGTCGGCAATTCCAGCGACATACTGCTAGAATTGACCTCGCCCAAGATATAGACTGTTCGCGGCCCCCAGGATTCGACAAAGACATCCACGTGCGGCGAGGCCACCAATTTACTCAGCCGTTCGGTTAATACCACGGCGATTTCCCTTGGTGATTTACCGAGTGCTTGGATAACCCCGCATTGTGGGAAGCTGAATGTCCCATCATCCTCGATGCGCACACTACGGGTGAATTCTTCCACCCGAAAGACCCGGACTTGCAAGACATCACCTGGTTGTAAGGCAGATATCTCCCAGTTAGCCTGGGCAAGTCCAACTAAACAAAAAGCCAAGGCGGTGAAAAAAATTTTATTCAAGTTCATATCTCAGGAGCCTATCCGCTTTATTCCAGGCTATGCGCCATTTCTAGGTCGGGTTATTTTAATCGCAGCGATAATCTGAGCAATGCTTACCCGATTAGAAATTCCAAGTCATCCCCACGCGCACTTCGTGTGCGTCGTAGTTCTGGTCATTATCATAGGTAAAATGGGTGATAGAATAATTATAGCCGGTATATAGCGAAATACTTTTCCGCCATTGATAGCTCAAGAGGACATCGTAGTTATATTCCAAGGTATCGAGGGCTGATGTTTTTTCGTCAGTCATCTCACAGCCAAAGCGTTGGACCAGCTTAGTCTTGGGATTAACCAGCCACGATATCGCCAAATCGCTGGAATTTGTCTCAGCCATCCCGCGCGCGCCATCGGAGAAGCTATCTTCCGGCTGATGATGTAAGGACAAGTCGATTGCGACATTAGCCAGCGGCAGATAGCGCAAGGTCAAGTCGTAATTCAAGGTAATGTCCTCATCGCCGGTGGTGCCGGCTGATTCGCCGTCGTATTCAGTTCGAGAGCCGCCGATTGCCGCCATAACTGAGAATTTCTGTGACAGCCGATAATTGATAAAGGCGTTTAGATATGCTTCTTCGGAATCATCGTGTAAGCGGCTATTTTTGAATCGGGTCCAAGTATAGCCCAAGCGCAAGCCCAAGTTAGTCTTGGGTGAGAGTTTGTAATACGGCGAAACACTCATCCCGTACTTCTGGTTGCTGTGGTCCTTGAAGTCATTTTGCGAATAGTAGACATATTCCCAGTCACCGCTCAGCAGCAAGCCGACTTTGTCATTGCCAAGCACTTCCCAACCGGCCTGTATGCCATTGGTAAATGAGCGTGCTTTAGTCGTTTCCGAACTAGCGATTGGAGACGTCTCGCTTTTGCTGCGAAAGCTCAGCATTATGTTTCGCAAGCCGACATCGCCTTCCAAGACTAAATGCGGAGCGATATTATACTCGAGGGTACTCAGGTCACTATCGAACTTATGATAGTGGTCATAAGAGAAATCACCTATCAAACCATAGCTGCCGATACCGACGGACCGGTACCAATCGACAGCAGCACCAGTTTCGGAAATCCAATCACCGCGCTCGCGGCTGGAGATAGCATCGTAAACATTGTCGTTATAGCGAAATTCCTGACGTAGGGACAACGAGAGTTTATTCGGCAGAACTTCTGCTGTAGCGGCAAAAAAATCACCGACTGTGCTGGAGGCAGCCTGTAAAGAGCAAGTAATTGCCGCAAAACTTAGCCCGACTAATAAAAAAATTCGTCTATTAATCACCATATTTCAACTCACTTTCATTTAATTATAGCCAGCTATTTATTTAATGGCGGCAGCTTTGCTAATTTCAGGCGTAGATGAAAAGACTGTCTTGCTGACGAAACTCGTCGGCGGGAACAAGCCAAGTACGACTCCCTGAGCACTGTCATAAGAGATAGACAATTCCGGGATAGCGGCCTGCAATTTTTCCAAGAAGGCTTTAGCAGCGGCGGTATCTTTGGCATTGATGATCTCGCGCAAAGCGTCCAACACCCTAGTCGACAAAGCAGCATAATTGCTCGCCAGGATGAATTTCACCGTAGCGATCAAGTCATCCTCTTCCAATGCTATCAGATAGGCCATTAATTCTTCTGCTGTCATCTGATTCAGAGCCTCTAAATCCACTTGTACGGCCTTTTCTTTGGCCATTAGCGTTGAATTAGCCTTACTCTCCTGTCCTGGCAACCAGCCGGTTCCAAAGACAAGCACACACGTTATCAACAATAATAAGGTGTTTTTCATCCTGTGTTACTCCTGTTTCTATGATTATCTAAATTTAAAATCAAAATTATTCTCTAAAACTACCAATTTTTTTAATGTAAGTACT
>CAZUCG010000067.1:0-9413 GCA_964619145.1 uncultured Lentisphaeraceae bacterium
ATCGAGCGAATAAATTCAGATTTCCTGACTTCAGAGAAAAAGGTTTTGTGGGCGGACCTGTTTTCCTGGTCGCTTTAGAGCATCTCCTTCTGGTCAAAACATTGCCTAACAGCAAAAATGCCAGGGGTAAAAATGCTAGTAGCCCAACCCAGTTTTCTGCCAATTTTGTTTTTGAGCAGCCGGATTCAGGGACTCTGAAATTTGCCTCTTCACCAGAATTCGTGGGGAGTTCATAGAGAATCTTGACTGCATTATTCTGATTTTCAAAGAGTCGCAGTCTTTTTTTGGCAAAAAGTTGACTCTGAATTTTTTGGTGTTTCTATCGTTGCAAACGATTTTTTAATCAGGCGTAATGCCTGGGAGATGCCAATACCTGAAGTAAATTCCGAGGGGGTACAGGGAGCTGAGCTCCTTGTATCATTTTCATTCATTTGTACCCACAAATTCAGGTGAATACCCTGAAAGTTGTGTTCCCTCTGTCGTTTTCCTTCTGGAGTGTGTCTGGATGGGTGAATTTTTCCCGTCAATGAAAGACAGTATAGCCGGCGCTGAATTGCAATTCAGCCGGGCGGCATTATCTTTTTGTGAAAATCTTATCTGTCTGGTATTACTGTAGGAGCCGTCTTGAAGATGCAACAAAAGATTAGAAAGCTGATTGCCGCTGAACGGTCCCAAATCATTGACTTCCTGCGGCGACTTGTCTCGTGTAACAGTTTTTCTCGGCATAAGGCCGGGGTCGACCAATGCGGCGCCATCGTGCGCGAAGGTATGCCAAACTGTTTCCAGTACGAGTTGGTTAGCGAAAACACCTTGGGGAATCACCATATTTACCGCAGCCATCCTGTTGACGTCTTGCCCATATTGCTAGTCGGTCATCTCGACACGCTCTGTCCCGAGGAGCCAGCCTTCAATACACTGTCTGAGCGCGGAGACCGGCTGCTGGGTCCTGGGGTCAACGATATGAAAGGCGGTCTCACAGTACTGATTTGGAGCCTGAAAATTCTCGAGCGGTTAGGGATTCTGGAGCGTTTTCCGTTGCTATGCGTCTTCAATGGCGATGAAGAATTAGGCTCACCGAGTTCCACCGCAAAGATTTTCCAGTCTCTCGCTGGCAAGGTCAAGTTGGCTTACGTCTTCGAGTGCGGCGGCCCGGCTGGCACAGTGGTGACTACTCGCAAGGGTAACCTCCGCTATCGGCTGCATATTACCGGCAAGGCCAATCATTTTGGCAATCTGCAGGAGCGCAAAATTAGCGCCGTCGCTGAAGCTGCGCATAAGATTCTAGCCCTCGAAGCGTTGAATGGCCCGGATACTGCCGCCAATGTCGGCTTCGTCGCGGGAGGACTGGCCGCCAATGCCGTGGCCGAGCATTGTCAGCTGGAATTCGAAGCCCGGAACTGGGACCTCGCCAGCCAGGAACGGACCAGGGTTGCTATCCAACGCATCATCAACAATCCGAGTATCGCCGGGGTCTCGCTGCGTAGCGAAGAGATGTCTTTCCGACCGCCAATGACTCCCAGCGCCACTGCTCGGGAGATGTTCGAGCTGGTCGTCGCCTGCGGAAAAGAGCTGCAGGAGGATATCATCGAGGAAAAGCGCGGCGGCCTTTCCGATGGCAACTGGCTTTCGCACATCGGCATCCCAGCCCTCGATGGCTTGGGGCCGTTAGGTGATGGCGACTTCACTACCTCTGAATATATCCGTACAGATACGCTTTTTCAACGCATTGAGCTATTTACCAACGTCTTGCTGAAAACGCTGAAGCGTTGGTACTGAAAATATTTCGCCGCTGCTCGTATTTATCAAATCGCATTCCAAAAAGCAGCTTAGAGGCCCTTGGCACAAAAGTGACGGGTTGGTTTTTAAGTACAATCAGCGAAATACGGAATTGCCGGCTTGAGCCACCCCGCGCGGTACTTAGAAATCGGACAAAAAGCCAAAGATAATTTCAACCGCTAAAAACGCAAAAAACGCGAAAAAATGCCAGAAGTGAAGAGATGTCTGTCCGCAGATTACAATGGCTAGTGTTAGGCAATAATGCTCAGTCGAAAAGCAGCAAGTTTTTAGGCGCCCTCTACTTAACTTGCAAAAGAGGCATTGTGGTTTACCTTAGGGATATTACCTGAAGCAACGATTTGAGTAACCTCGGTTGAAGTTAGCCTGGCTAGTAAATCTCGGAGTATTATGATGGATATCCAAGTTGCCCTAAAAGAACGCCGGACGATACGGTTTTTTCAGCAAGAGCCGGTGCCGGATACGGATTTGGCAGATTTGCTTGATGCCGCCAGGATGGCGTCCTGCGGCGGCAATATGCAGAAATTGCGCTACCAAGTGATTCGTGAGCGCGCGTTGGTGGAGCGCGTATTTGCCCAGACTGCTTGGGCTGGGCTGGTACAACCGAAACGCAACCCCGAGTGGGGTAAGACTGCGCCATTGCATTTCATCGCTGTTCTAGGACCAGCGGCAGGCGGTACGACTTGCTACGCCGATGCTGGCGCGGCTATTCAAAGTATGCAGCTATTGGCCTTTGCCAAAGGCCTGGGATGCTGTTGGCTCGGAGCTATCAAGCGGGATAAATTACAGGAGATCCTCGAGATCTCGGCCGACCAACAAGTACTGTATTTGCTGGCGGTTGGTTATCCGGCTGAGGCGCCTATCGCCGAAGATGTCCCGGCCTCCGCGTCAGTGGCCTACTATCTGGATGAACAACAGCGCTTGCACGTCCCAAAAATTTGCCCTGATGACTTGGCGATTTGGAAATAATCGACCCGAGTTCTTATTTTTGCCCCTGCCAAGGCATCTGACAATATGACCGCCACTGCCTTTTTCCTGATCTTAACCTCTGCGTTTCTGCACGCGGGCTGGAATTTTTTATCTAAAAAAACCGTCCCTAGTCTGGCTTTTTACTCGTTATCCTGCGGCACAGCGGCGCTATTGTGGCTGGTTCCTTTCCTGTTGTCGGATTTTTCTTGCGCCGAGATGTCAGGGCGTTTTTGGCTACTGACAGCGGTCAGTGTGGTCTTTGAAATAATGTACGTGGCGGGCTTGGCTTATGCTTATCGCTTAAGCGATATCTCGTTGGTCTATCCGCTGGCCCGGGCGTTACCGCTGTTGTTTACCGCAGCAGTGACGATGATTTTTCAACTCGGTAACCGGCAGATGAGCCTGCCGGCGCTGCTGGGGATGGCAGTCATCTTTGTTGGTTGCCTACTGATGCCAATGCGGACATTTCGGGACTTCAAACTGCGCAGCTATTGTAATGTAGTTATCTTGTTCGTGCTTCTGGCCGCAATCGGCACTACCGGCTATACAGTGATAGATAGCGTCGCAATGGCGGAAATCCAGGCAGTCTATCAACGCAAGAGCATAATGCTCAGCATATCCTACTTGTTCTTTATTGAGGCAGGCATCGCGGTTGGGGCGGGACTACTAGCCATCAGTCGCCGGACAGAGCGCAAGGAATACAGCCGGCTGATAAAATTGCGCGCGCCATTTCTCACCGGTGTTTTCAGCTCCAGTGCCTATGTCCTAGTACTGTTGGCAATGGCTTATGTCAGCAATGTCTGCTACATCCAGGCGTTTCGGCAAATCAGCCTGCCGCTGGGAGTACTGGCGGGAATTTTTATCCTCAAGGAATCACACGGCCTGCCGAAAATTCTCGGCACTGCGCTGATCGTCTTGGGTTTACTGCTGGTAGCTTTGGTCCCCTGACTTGCCGGCAGCGAATAATCCATTATATTATCAACAATCTCTACACTACGACCAGTGCCGGTGGCGGCGGCTGGTTTGCTGCTAGCCACTTTTGTCCAATGAGGAGAATACTATGCCATTAGTCAATGATTGCGTATTTTGCAAGATTATCCAAGGCGGAGTCCCCTGCAGCAAAGTCTATGAGGATGATTTGGTTTTGGCGTTTCTGGATATCGCGCCGTTCAATTACGGGCATACTCTGATTATCCCCAAAGACCATCATCACAGCTGTACGACCTTGCCAGCGGAATATTTGGCCCGGATGATGGCTATTGCGCCTAAAATCGCGGTGGCTCAGATGCGAGAACTGAAGGCCGAAGGCTTCAATCTCTTGCTCAACAATGGCCGCTGTGCCGGACAGGAAGTGCCGCATTGCCACCTGCACGTAATTCCCCGTCTGGTCGATGATGCGCCATTGTTGAATATCTCCCATAAGAAATACTCAGACAGCGCGGCTATGAATAACTTGGCTGCAGCTCTGCAGAAAAGGATCGACGACTGATATGGAATTGGAAGCTGAACGCGAGGCCAAGTTGGATAAGCTACTGGCGACGGATGAACGTTACCCAAAAGACGCATATACCTTCGTCTGCCGGGCCGTGAATATCATCGTCCGGGAAATTGCCCTGAAAAGCAGCGCGAAAAAAGACAACCATATCAGCGGTCTGCAATTACTCCTGGGAATGAAAAAAATCCTGCTGGCGAAATATGGCTGTATGGCTATTGACATCCTGAATGCCTGGAATATTACTTGCACCGATGATTTTGGCAATATAGTCTTTAGCCTCGCCGAAATCGAACTGCTAGGGACTAGCAATGAGGACTCGCCTGAAGATTTCCATAACCGGTTCAATTTTTACGATGCCTTTATCGTACCCTTTCAAGCAACTGAACCAGCCCGGCCGATGCCGGTAATTAACGTCTAGAATGAAACCAGGGCTGGTCAACAAGACATCTAGTTTTGCCAGACCAGCAATAATTCCTGGCAGCGGAGTAAAATGGATAATTTAAGCAATGACCTGCGTCACCCCACTGCTGATTGGCTTAGCCAGCATAACAGCCGCTATCCAGTCGGGCCCACCGCCTTGCAAGTCGGAGAGCAGGTGCTGTTGCGGAACTATAACTGCCGGCACGATGAGATTGACGGTGCTGCGCTGTTGACCCAGCGGATGAAGCTGTTTCGCAAGGGCGGTGCGGCAGTTTTTTCCGGGGAAGGAACTTTTCCCGGCAAAAATGGCAACTCCCTGCGTCAGACTATCCGCTATGCCGCCAACCACGCTCGTATTACCAGCGATTGGCATTGGTGCCGTGGGGTACAAATCAAGGACGCTTGTGAACTGGGGTCATTTTTGCTGCCAGGGACTTGGCGGCGACTGTTTGTCTTCCCTGCTCCAGCAGACTTAGAGAAAGGGCAGTTGCCCGGCTGGCAAGAATTGCCCGCCAAAGGCGAGCTCGAATTCTCGCCGCTGCCGCTGCTCGTCGTCTGCGAAAATGACTCAGGCTTACAGCTGGAATTCGGCTTGGGTGATGACCTCTGGCGCTGGATGAATGGCCTGGTTCCCCAAGCTAAGCAGGTATTGGGCCTGAGCAATACCAGCGAAGGACTTCTCTGCCAGCGCAAAATTGCCGTCTATGAGCAAGGCGAGCTGTTGCAGCCGGAGGCCCGCGGATATCGTTTGACCTCGTATCTGGCTTGGTCGGCGCCGGCCTTAGCAGTGCCAGAGGCGAGCCAGCGCGTCTATCGCCCGCTGTCGTTTACTGCGGAGGGGGGGCTGAACCGCCAGGAGTTGCTCGACTGCGGTGATTTTCCGGCCATCAGCCTCGATTTCCGGGATTTACCCTTGCCGCATCAGGCGAAGCGCACTGGCGATGGTGAGAACTGCTGGGAGAGCAAGATTACCCAGAAATATGTCCGCCGGATCATTCGTCAGTTGGCTGATTATGCTACCTGCGGTTCCTTGCGGATTAGTGCTGGTATGAGCCCCGGTCTCTGCCTGGATGGCGTGCATTGCAGTCGGAAGAACCCGACCGCGCACTGGGACCTGCTGGCCATCCTCGACGTCACGGCCTGGATGCGGCAACGCCTGGGCGAACAGTGGGAGGTCGAAATAATCCAACCCGAGCCGTGGCAGAATTTAGTCTCTCTTTCCTGCTTGGGGGCCAGCAATGGCTTCCGGCTGCCTGATGACCATAGTGATGACGAGGATTAAGCCCGAACCTCACTATGGCAATCTTTTCTGTTTGTTCAGCGGCAAGTTCGCGACCCGCAAAAGTATACTCCAGCATAATGATTAGCACAGATTTTAATACTTATCCTCTAACTGGCTGGTATCCTGGGCATATGCTCAAGGCCGGCAGGAAGATGCAGGAAGCCCTAAAGCTGATTGACTTGCTGGTAGAGCTGGTTGATGCCCGGGCACCTCTGGCCACTCGCAATCCCTGGTTAGAGACGCTGCAGCTTAATCGCCCGCACCTGCTGGTGGCCAACAAGGCTGACTTGGCCAACCATCGGCAGTCTCGTGCCTGGGAGGGCTGGTTCCGCCAACAACAGCTACGGATGTTCTTCTTGGACTCGCGCAAGATTGCCAATGTCCAGGGGCTGGTTCAGCTATGGAAGCAGGTCGTCTTAGAAGAGCGAGCTGCTCGCGGTGCGACGCGTCCATTGCTGCGGCCTGTCCGAATTATGATTGTCGGAGTGCCTAATGTCGGCAAATCGACTCTCGTCAATCGGTTAAACGAGCAGAATCGCGCCTTGGTTGGTCCGAAACCTGGTGTTACTCGGCAGAATCAATGGATACCCCTGAAGGGTGGTGTCGAGCTGCTGGATACGCCAGGCGTACTCTGGCCCAGCATCACAAACAAGTGCCACGAATTGCTGCTGACTGTTTTAGGCAATATCAAAGATGAGGTAGTGGGCGTCAATATGGTCGCTGAGTACCTGATTGTGAAGCTCCAGGAGATTGCTGGGGCAGCGCCATTCGCCAGCCTGGATCTGCCTGAAGTCCCGACTGAGCCAGTGCAATTCCTGGCTACTCTGGCCACCCGCAGGGGCCTGCTGTTGCCTGGCGGTATCCCCGATTACGAACGCGCGGCCACCGCCCTGCTGAAAGAATTCCGCAATGGCCGTCTTGGCCGACACACTTTTGAACTACCTGAAGCCAGCATCTGTGAATAAACAACCCGCGAATCATATCAATGGCCTGTTACTGGTTGACAAGGAACAGGATTGGACCAGCCACGACGTGGTAAATTTTGTCCGTCGGCGTTTTAATTTGAGTAAATGCGGCCATTGCGGTACCCTGGACCCCTTTGCCACCGGATTGCTGGTACTGCTGCTTGGCAAAGCTACTAAATTGCAGGATCAGTTTATGGGACAAGATAAAATCTACTCTGGGACTATTCATCTCGGTGTGGAGACTGATAGCGAAGATCGCACTGGCCAGATCACCGCCGAGGCCGATATCGCCAGTATCACTGCAGCCGCAGTGACCGCTGCCAGCCAGACATTCCTGGGGCCACAAATGCAGGTCCCCCCGATGGTCTCGGCTCTCAAGGTCAAAGGCCAGCCCCTGTACAAATTGGCTCGGCAAGGCAAAAGCATCCCTCGTGAACCGCGGCCGATCAGCATCCATTCATTTATTTTGACTGCTTTTCGACTGCCGGAAGTCGATTTTGTGGCGCATTGTTCCAAGGGGACTTATATTCGCACCTTGGCGGCCGACCTCGGCCAGCGCCTGGGCTGTGGTGCCCATTTGCAGGAATTGCGCCGACTTGCCAGCGGCGATTTCCGAATAGAAGATGCGCACTCGATGGCAGAGCTCAAATCCTGGGAGCTCCCGGAGCTACAAAACAACGTACGGGTGACCGACTGATGGCGGCGCAGAAGACACCTATAACCTTGGCATTCGGCGTCTTCGACGGCGTACACCGGGGGCATCAGCGGCTCTTCCAAGAACTGCAAAGATTGGCGACAGAATATTCTGCCCGTACTGCGGCGCTGTTTTTCGAGCCCTTTCCTAAGGCGGTGCTATTCCCTGAGAGAGCTCCCAAGATGCTCTGTTCTCTCGAAGAAAAGATTGCCTTGCTGCAGCTGAACGGTGTCCAAGAGCAGATTTGTTTCCCGTTTAACCGGGCTATTGCGGCCCTCGCACCAGAGGAATTTCTGGAGCGTTATATCTTCGGTTGTTATGACTTGGCCGCGTTTTGCGTCGGCTCAGAATGGCGCTTTGGTCGCAATAATTGCGGTGATAGCGAGTTACTGCAACGCTTGGCGAGCGAGCGTGGCATCCCGACCAGTGTTGTTGAGCCGTTCTGGTATAAGGGCGCACCGATTAGCAGCACCCGCATCCGCGAAGCGCTGTCTGCCGGGCAGTTGTCTGAGGCGGCAGAGATGCTGGGGCGCCCATATAGCATAACTGGTAAAATCGGCCACGGCCTGGGGCTGGCAGGTACGAAACTACGTTGCCCGACGGCTAATATCGCCAACCCGCAACAACAGCTGCCGCCTTTCGGCGTTTACGCCGCTAAAATTTATCTGCCACCGGAGAACACTACTTACTCCGGCATTGTTTATATTGGCGATGCACCCACGATCCGAGTTGGCCAAAGCGAGGTCGTGCTCGAATTGCATCTGTTCGCCTTCTCGGAGAACCTCTATGGGCGAACGGCCACTGTCCAGCCACTGGAATTCCTCCGTCCGAGTATAAAATTCTCTTCGCCTGACGAGCTCGCTCGGCAAATCTCGCAAGACCTCGAGAGAGCGCAAAAAATCATCGCCCGCCATTCCGACCAGCTGGATTGACCCAGCTATAGCAGTGGACGATGCCTTGCCAATAAAAAACTCCGTCGCAATTCCAGCAGGAACTGCGGCGGAGTTGGTTTTAGGGAGCAGATTCTAGCGCGTTGATCAGTCTTTCAAGGCAGTCCAATAACGGCGTTTGGTATCATTTTCCTTATAGGATGAGACGTGGCCATCCAAGTAGCAGAAGTTTGCCCGCCGGCCGTGCGGCCAGGCTTTCATTCCAGTCGCATTGCCAGTAGTGGCATTGCTGATTCGAGTATATTCAGGGGGCAACGGCGCTGAGGCTGAGCCAGTGATCCCATCAGTGCTGTAAATCCCCACCCAGCAATCCCCTGTTCCAGCTGGCACATTGCAGGCGAATTGGATAGTCTGGATATCTGGAATGCTGGTTATCATCCAGCCCTTGTCAATACGCATACTTGTATTGCCGGGCAAGACACCGACCAGAAGAGGCGCACTGCCGCCGGAGTCGCGGTTAAAAGTCTGGTTGATGCCATAACCGAGTTTCCAAGTACTCTCATCGCCAGCAGGGTCGAGGGTATTTTTATCTGGGTCGTCATCACTAATCAGGTTAGTCATAGTATTACCATCGGCAACCGAGGGCTTGCAGGTGAAGACCTTGGTATCACCAGTATACAGGCACAACAGACCAGGCCAGTAAGTATTGCCGGTGCCACGCGCGGCATACCCCGTGACCAATAAGTCATTGTGGGCATCGGTATACATCGCCGAGGCAGTGCCAATCTGCTTCAAGTTGCTGCTACAAGAAATACTGACTGCTTTTTCCCGAGCCTTGCTCAAGGCCGGTAACAGCATCGCCGCTAGCACTGCGATAATAGCGATGACCGCCAGCAATACAATT
>CAZUCG010000068.1:0-9406 GCA_964619145.1 uncultured Lentisphaeraceae bacterium
ATCCGTTTTCAATCCCAGATATATTTTAAGTTAGCGCCAATAGGCGAGGACGCCGTCGTTACAGCCAGGCTGTCGATACAGCCAATCAGGAATTTTTTATTACAGAAAAAATCTCTCTTGATTGGCGAAACAAAAAAACGCCATTATATTTAAGTTCTTGTCATGCCGTTTGTTTCGGAACCTGTGCGGCAGGAACGTTGTGAACCGGGTCAGATGGGGAACCAAGCAGCCCTAAGCAGCCGACCTGGGTGCCAGTACCTCCGTTGCCGACGGCATGACTTTTTTAATATCCTGGCAAGATTTGTTTTTTGCCAATCCTTACCTATGGGAGATGCAAATGTCATATCAAGTTCTGGCGCGCAAATGGCGTCCCCAGACTTTTGCCGAAGTTGTAGGGCAGGAACACATTGGCCGCACCCTACGGAACGCGATTATTCAGAATCGTACAGGTCACGCCTACTTATTCGTGGGTTCACGGGGCATCGGCAAGACTACTTCTGCTCGAATCTTTGCCAAAGCCTTGAATTGCCAGCAGCATATTGCTGGCGAGCCTTGTTGTAAATGTGAGAACTGCCAAGAGGTAGCTCAGGGGAACGCCCTTGATGTCATCGAAATCGACGGTGCTTCACACAACAAAGTCGAGGACATCCGGGAAATACGCGATAACGTGCAGTACTCTCCGGCGAAGGGCAAATATAAGATTTATATTATCGACGAAGTGCACATGCTCACGACCGGTGCCTGGAATGCTCTGCTGAAGACCTTGGAAGAACCTCCGAAGCACGTAAAATTTCTATTTGCCACCACTGAGCCGCACAAAGTCCTGCCGACGATTATCTCCCGCTGCCAGCGCTTCGATTTGCGCCGCATCCCGGTGCCGTTGATTGTCCAACGCCTGCGGCAGATAGCCGAAGGCGAGCAGGTCCAGATTGAAGAGCAGGCTCTGGCCGCCATCGCCCGCGCCGCTGATGGCGGGATGCGGGACGCGCAGTCCATCTTCGACCAGATGATCGCGTTCTGCGGTGGTTTAAAAGACGGCGAGCTGATCAGCGAGCAGGATGTCATCGATGTCTTCGGCTTGGCCTCAGGTACAGAATTGCGTGAATTGGCCTTGGCGCTTATCGGCAACGACCTGAATCGCGCGATGCGCGTGTTGCAAGCTCTGGCCAACGGCGGACGGGATTTAGAACGGCTTTTCGAAGACTTAATTGGCTTCGTCCGCAATGTGATGGTCGCGGCACTCTGCTCCGACGCCGCAAATTTTTTAGAAGTCAGCAGCAGCGAATTAGCTGATATGTTAGCGCTGGGTCGTTCAATAGAGCCGCAGTTGCTGCAGCGTATTCTGCAAGGCCTAGTCGCCCAGGAATGGAATTTTCGCACTGCTTTGAATAAGCGCATCTATCTGGAAGTCGTGCTCAGCCGGGTGATGCTGGAATCGCACGGCGTGCAAATAGATGACGTGATGACCCATATCAATATGCTTAGCGGTGCCCTCCCACCCGAGCAAGTCCCGGCGACACGCCCGCCGATCGTCCTGCCGCCTATGGCTGCCAGTGTCCAGCAACTGCTGGAGCAGCAAGCCGTCACGGCCAAACCAGCCGTTTTGCAATCTCCGCCAGCAGCTGTTGTAGTCAACAACAGCCCTGCACCCGCGCCAGCGACGTCAGCATCGCCGCTCCCAGCAGAAGACTCTTCGGGGCCAACCCTGCAACCAGAAGAGAAGCAGGTGGCGAACGCCTTGCCGGACTCCCCTGCGGAGCTGCCGGAACCATGCCAGCCAGCTGCCGTTTGCGACGGCGAGGAGGCAGAAGAAGAGGTGAATTTTACGGAGTCCGCGCCCGAAATATCTTTTGCCGCAAATTATTCTCCGGAACAATGGCAGAGCGCATTTTGCCAGGCGCTGCGCCAGCAATCACCCGATGACGGGACTTTAGTGGACATCCTGGAAAAATTCGAGGTTTTGTCTTATGATAACCACGTCTTGACTCTGTTGTATGACCAGCGCAAATGCACTGCGCACGAGGTCCGGATAGTGTTAGAGGCCAAGACGATGGTTTTTTTGCAGCAAGTCTTCAAGAGTCTGGACCCAGTGGGGAACCTTCTCATTCAGCGCTGGAGTCCAGCCGACACGGAAGAACCGCAACCTGGCCTGCGGCAAGTCAGTCTTGATGAACTCGACCAGCTGGCGACCGAGCCTTTCGTGAAATTCTTCAATCAGCAATTGGGCAGCACTGTCATTGATGCCCGCATTAAGAAAACCTAGCCATCAGTATGCCGAATCCCCAGACATTGCCGTCAGCATTACAAAACCTGATAGATGCCCTGAGCCGCTTGCCGGGCATCGGCAAGCGCACGGCTGGGCGTTTGGCCTTGGCTTTGCTGGAGTGGCCGGAAAAGCAGCTGGTGGCTTTTGGCGAAGACTTGATACTGCTGCGGCAACGCATCAAGCCCTGCCAACTGTGTGGGAACTACTCCGAGAATGATTTGTGTAACATCTGTTCTAACTCGCAACGCCAAACAGACATTATCTGCGTGGTGGAAAATGCCAGCCAAATCAGCGTCATTGAGAATTCTGAGAGTTACCGCGGACTCTACCACGTGTTAGGTGGCAAGCTCTCACCGCTGAATGGCAAGGGCCCCAGCGATTTGCGACTGCCAGAATTGCGGCTACGACTGCAAGACGGCACGGTCACTGAGCTGATTATCGCCACCAGCCCCGATGTCGATGGCGAGGCCACCGCGCATTTCCTGGCCCAGGAATTCTCCGCCCTGCCGGTGACTATCAGCCGAATCGCCTCAGGCATCCCCGCCGGTGCCGACTTGAGTTACGCTGATGCCGCGACCCTGACTATGGCCATCGGAGGACGACGCAATATCAACTATACGACCGGCAATGCCAGTCACAACCCTGAAGGATAACTAATGTCAGCAGAGAATTTATGGTTGGGCAATGAAGCCTTGGCACAGGGCGCGCTCGATGCCGGTGTCTCCGGTTGTTATGCCTATCCCGGAACGCCATCCACAGAAATTATGGAATACTTCCAGGCCTCAGCTGAAGCCGCCGCTCGAGGTGTGCAGCGCAGTTGGTCCTGTAATGAAAAAGTCGCAATGGAAGAGGCACTGGGGATGTCATACGCCGGCAAACGCGCGCTAGTGTGTATGAAGCACGTGGGCCTTAACGTCGCGGCCGATGGCTTTATCAATGCAGCCGTCACCGGCAGCAATGGAGGTCTGCTGGTGGTCGTTGCTGATGATCCCTCGATGCATTCTTCGCAAAATGAGCAAGACTCGCGCTTCTACGCGCAGTTCGCGATGATTCCCTGCCTGGAGCCCAGCAGCCAGCAGGAAGCCTACAATATGATCGCCGACGCGTTCAACTGGTCGGAGAAATATGAGACGCCGTTCTTGATCCGCCTGACTACCCGGCTGTCACACTCGCGGGCCAACATCAGCACTGCTTCCAAACGCCCTGAGAATCAGCTGCAGGAGGCCCGTAACTCGCGCCGTTTTACTCTGCTACCGGCCATTGCCAGGCAGAATTATCGCCATCTTTGCGAACAGCAATCAGTTTTCGCGCAATTAAGCGATGTCTCGCCCTACAATCTTTTTTTTGCTGGTCGTGATCAAAGCCTGGGCATTATCTGCACTGGCATCGCTTTCAATTATGTCCAAGAGGCCTTTGCCGGCAAATGCCCGTATCCCATTTTAAAAATCAGCCAATATCCGCTACCGCAGGAGAAATTAGCCAAGCTGCTGCAGGAATGCGAGAAGGTACTGGTTGTAGAAGAAGGTATGCCGTTTGTTGAACAGCAATTGCGCGGGCCGCTAGCAGATGCTCGAATTCTGGGCCGTTTGAGCGGCGCGCTACCGCGTGACGGCGAATTAAACACCCGACTGGTACAAGCCGCTTGCAATTTGCCGCTGCCGGTCGTCGGCCAGTCTTCGTCATTACTCAAGAATCGTCCGCCGCGGTTATGCGCTGGTTGTCCGCACATCAGCACTTACGAGGCCTTGAATGCCGCCTTGAAGGACCAGCCCAGCGCCCGTGTGTTCGGTGATATTGGCTGCTACACCTTGGGTGCACTGCCGCCTTTCAATGCCATTTCCTCCTGCGTTGATATGGGTGCCTCGATTTCAATGGCCAAAGGCGCGGCTGATGCCGGGCTATCTCCAGCTGTTGCAGTAATCGGCGATTCTACCTTCACCCATTCAGGTATGACTGGGTTGTTAGATGCAGTCTGGGGAAATTCGCCTATCACCGTCATCATCGTTGACAACTACACTACTGCTATGACCGGCGGCCAGGATTCCTTGGGTTACGGCAAAATCGAGAACATCTGCCTGGGCTTAGGCGTCACCCAAGAGCACTTGCGGATTTTCAATCCGCTGCCCAAGCTACACGCCGCCAATGTCAGGGTACTGCAGGAAGAAATTGCTTATCAGGGCTTATCCGTAGTGATTGCCCGGCGCGAATGCCTGCAAACCAAACCGAAGAAATAACCCACCCCGGTGAGCAGTTGGCTAGACCCGTCTCAGCAGAATGATAATTTAAGGAAAGAGCAGATGAAATGTGATATAGTACTTGCCGGTGTCGGCGGTCAAGGCATCTTAACCATCGCAGCCATAGTCGGACAAGCGGCTGTCAGTCAGGGCCTGAATGTCAAACAATCGGAAGTCCACGGGATGGCGCAGCGAGGCGGCTCGGTGATCGCGCACTTGCGCCTCGACAGCGAGGCCATCAAAGCAGACCTGATCGCTCCAGGCACAGCCGACGTGCTGCTGGCGATGGAACCGCTGGAAGCGCTGCGCAATCTTGAATTTCTGTCTAGCGACGGTGTATTAATCAGTAACGCTACTGCGGTTACCAACCTCGCCGAGTACCCGCAGTTGTCCGAACTGCTGGCAGTCTTGGAGGGGCACGCTCACAGTCACGTGCTCGCCTGTGATGAGATCGCCAAGAGCCTCGGCTCGGCCCGCTCTGTCAATATGGTCTTGTTGGGGGCGTTGGCGAAATATCTCGCTTTACCGGCCGAGAGCTTGACTGCAATCATCCGAAAATTGTTCACCCGCAAAGGTGCGGCCGTGCTTGAGAGCAACCTCAAGGCATTCGCTGCCGGGCAGGACGCCGTTAAATAACCCGCCGTCAGAGTCAGTTACAACCGCCAGAATGACCTTCGCGGTAAGATTTTTTTATGGAGTAAATTCTATGTCAGAAGAACCCTTAAACAACCTTGGGAACACGCTTTCTGTCGAGGATATGCGTAGCCAGCGTCTGCAAAAGGCCGCTTGTCTGAAAGAAAGTGGTATGAACGTCTATGGCCAGCGAGTCACTGACTTGACCGAGATGGGCATTGTCAAAAGCTCTTTTGAGGCTTTACCTGAAGGCAGTGAAGAGCAGTTGAACTTCACCGTCGCGGGACGCCTGATGGCCAAGCGCATTATGGGTAAGTCGCTGTTTGCCAACCTGAAAGACCAATACGAAAATTTACAACTTTACGTTCAGAAGAACGAAGTCGGCCCTGAGGATTATGAGCTGTTCAAGGATTTTGATATCGGCGACCTGCTCTCCGCCCGGGGGCACGCTTTCCGGACTCGCACCGGCGAAATCAGCCTGCGAGTGCAATCCTTCGAGCTGCTCGCCAAGGGTATTCGTTGCTTGCCAGAAAAATATCACGGCCTGAAGGACACCGAACAGCGCTATCGCCAACGCTACGTGGACCTGATTATCAATAATGACGTACGCCGGACTTTCGAGAAGCGCTCGAAAATTATCAGCGCTATCCGCAAATACCTGGACGCCCAGGGCTTTATGGAAGTCGAGACGCCGATAATGCAGTCGCTTGCCGGCGGCGCCGCCGCCAGGCCCTTCAAGACCTTCTATAACGCCCTGAGCTGTACGATGTACTTGCGCATCGCCCCAGAGTTATATCTTAAACGACTGCTCGTCGGCGGCTTGGAGAAAGTTTACGAAATTGGCCGGAATTTTCGCAACGAGGGTATGGACCGCCGGCACAACCCAGAATTCACCAGCCTGGAGATTTACCAGGCCTACTCCGACTGCCGGGGGATGATGGAGCTGATTGAGGACTTGGTCACCACCGTCGCTCTGGAGACCTCGGGGACCTTGGAATTCGCCGTCGCTGATGGGAACCAAATCAACTTGGCCCGGCCGTGGCGAGCAGTGCCTTACAACGACCTGATTACTGAAAAAATGGGGGCCGACTGGTTTACCTTGCCGCTGACCACTCAGCGGGCGAAAGCCTTGGCTTTGGGCTTAAACCTCCCTGAAGCTATGCAAGCCCACGAAATTACCCACGAGATCTACTCCCGCTGCATTGAAGACACCTTGATACAACCGACCTTCGTCACCCGCCTGCCGGCCTTTTTGGTACCGCTGGCCAAACATTGTGCGGATGACTCGAGCCTGGTCGATGTCTATGAGCTGATAATCAACGGCCAGGAAATCTCACCTGGGTATTCGGAGCTTAATGACCCCAAAGAACAGCGCTCGCGCTTTGACGCGCAGTCGATCGGCCGCGATGACCTCGAAGGCGAAGTCGACCGCATCGACGAAGACTTCCTCACCGCTCTCGAGTACGGTATGCCGCCGGCCGGCGGGCTGGGAATGGGCATCGACCGCGTGGTTATGCTGCTGACTGGCGCCGAATCGATTCGCGATGTCATCCTCTTCCCGCAAATGCGCCCGCTGAAATAACTCACCTGCCGTGTTGTCTTTCTGGCCGTGAGGTATCCGCAACTGTGTTCAGTCCCGCTCTGGGTACCTTCACGTAGTAGTCGTCTCAGTAATATCCACACCAACCCTCAAGCGTTATTATGCCCAAATTAATCATTCAAGAAGGCTACCGCGCCGTCGGCGAATTTATCATTCCTGAGGGTGAGTCCAGCATTGGCCGCAATCTCGATAACGCCCTCTGCTTAGAGCGCGACGACGGCGTGTCGCGGGTGCATTGCCAGCTGACTTGCAAAGGCAATTCTGTCACCTTGGAGGATTTGTCGAGCCGCAACGGCACTTTCGTCAACTCGATGCCCATCCACGTGCCCATCGACTTGAAACATCAGGACACGATTCAAATCGGCAATATACTGCTGATTTATTCCGCCAGTGAACAAGACACTGATGAAAAGACCGGTATTTTCGAAACAGGTCAAAAGAGCACCAGCTCGCTTGCCTTCGTGGGCAAAATCATCGGCAAGTTACAAGACAATGTCAGCAAGGTCGTGCAAGGCAAAAAAGACGTCATCGAGAAAGTCCTGGTGGCGTTATTAAGTGACGGGCACGTACTGCTGGAAGACGTGCCCGGGGTCGGCAAGACCAAATTGGCGCGGGCGCTGGCTCGCTCGCTGCGCACTGAGTTCAAGCGCATCCAGTTCACGCCCGATATGCTTCCTAACGACGTCTCCGGGGTCAGCATTTACAACGACGCCATTAAGGGCTTTTCCTTTATCCCCGGGCCAATCTTTGCCAATATCGTCTTGGCTGACGAAATCAACCGCGGCACTCCGCGCGTACAGTCGAGCTTGTTGGAATGTATGGCCGAATCGGCCGTGACTGTTGACGGCGTGCAGCACATCTTGCGCAAGCCGTTCTTTGTCATCGCCACTCAGAATCCAGTAGATTTTCACGGCACCTACCCACTGCCGGAGGCACAGCTGGATCGTTTTCTGATGCGCCTCAGTATGGGCTGCCCGAGCTTTGAGGTCGAGAAAGATATCCTGAGCAGTCAGATTACCTCCGACCCTATCAATGACATCGGGCAGGTGGCCGATGGCAATGACATTCTCCACTGTCAGGCTCTGGTGCGCAGCGTCCACGTCTCAGAACAAGTTAAGGATTATATCGTGACCATTATTTCTGAGACCCGCAAACATCCGGCTTTCAATTACGGCTGCAGCCCCCGCGCGTCGCTGGCCTTGTTGCGCGCCAGCCTGAGTCTGGCTGCGATTCGTGCGCGCGACCACGTGCTGCCCCGAGATGTGCGCGACCTAGCTGTCGATGTCCTCGCCCATCGCCTGCCCCTGAAATTGCAAGCGCGGTCGGAATGGCCTAATTCCGGCCAGGTCATCACCAGCATTATCAATTCGCTGCCCTTAGCGAAGTGGGAAAAGGGAATGTGAGCCAAGCCCAGCGCCGGCTGCCCTCCTCGGCACTGCCAGCGCGCTACACACTGCAGTAATTTCAAGTTATGCGTTTTACCCGCTATATATGGCCGACCAAGCGAGGCTGGGTCATTGGTTTGAGCAGCGTACTCTGGTTTATGATTTCGCTGGTCAACCAGACCTTGTTTGCCTTCTTGTTGGCGGCCACCGCGGGGGCGCTGACCATTGTCAGCTTCTTCAGTGCCTTGCTTTCCCTGCGCGGCATCCAGCTCCGCCGGGCCGCCGCTGGCGATGCTACCGTCGGGCATATGCTGGCTTTGCCGTTGGAAATCAGCAACAGCAAGAGGCGACGCCGCCAGGACTTGGTAATACAGGAAGAAATTCGCTGCGCGCCCGAAAAGATTACCATCAATATCGTGCCGCCCTTGCCCAAACGCGGGAGCATTATCTTGGACCGGCGAGTATTGGCGGTGCGACGCGGCGAATTCAAACTCAAGGATGTCATTTTGCGCAGCGGTGATCCCGCGGGGCTGTTTTTTCGGGAACGGCGTTTTCCTCTTGAGAGCACTGTCGTGGTATATCCTGCCATACTGCCAGTGCCCGACCTCTTCTTACATAAATACGAATCCTCGCCGGCCACGACTGCGCAGCCAATCAGCACCGCCGGCACCAGCCAGGATTTCTATGGCGTACGCGAATACAACATCACTGATGGTATGCGCTATATCCATTGGCGCAGCAGTGCCCGTTATGGCAAGTTGATGGTCAAAGAATTCGAGCGCAATGCGATCGCTTCGGCGGCCATCATCCTAGACGCCCACGAGCACTTTGTCAGCGACAACTTGCTCTCTAATTTGGAATATCAGATTCAGGCGGCGGCCAGCATCAGCAACCACTGTGCTGGCCTCTATTGCTCGCTGGCCTTCGCCGCTGGCGGCAGCAAGCTGAGCGTTATGCCGCCATTAGCCGCTAATAGCGCGAATTTTGCGATTCGTTACAGCCTCGCGACTCTCAAGCCCGGCAATGTCAGTTTGCTGCCAGTATTGTCGGAATTGTTGCCGACGCTATCCCGCAATACGGTGATCTTTTGTTTAAGCCTCAGCGATAACCAGCCGTTGCGCAATGCCTTGGACGCGCTGCTGGCAGCCGGGATGGATGTGCGCTGGTGTTGCGCCGCTCGCGATAACTTCTCGATCAAGCCAAAAACCCGCCGAGCCAGTCGTCCCAAACATCAGTCACACGCCAATTCTACCCGCAATTTCATTAAAGCTGTGCAAGTGACTCCAGA
>CAZUCG010000069.1:0-5390 GCA_964619145.1 uncultured Lentisphaeraceae bacterium
GCAGGTGTTGGCACTGGTGGCACTCTCACTGGCGTTTCGCGCTATATCAAGAAAATCCAGGGTAAAGCGCTCGTCTCGGTGGCGGTTGAACCCAAGGAGAGTCCCGTTATCACTCAGCATTTGGCCGGCCAGGAACTGCGAGGAGGCCCACACCAAATTCAGGGCCTGGGTGCCGGTTTCATTCCTGATACCCTCGATCTCTCGCTGGTTGACCGGGTCGAGCTGGTCAGCAGCGAGGAAGCATTGGAGTTTGCCCGGCGGCTGGCCCGCGAAGAGGGCATCCTCAGCGGCATCTCCTCCGGTGCGGCAGTCGCCGTCGCACTGCGGCTGGCCCGGCTGGTAGAATTTGCTGGTAAGACCATCGTGGCGATATTGCCGGATGCCGGCGAGCGCTATTTGTCGACAACTTTGTTCGACGAAAACCGCGCCTCGCGCTAAGAGCTTGAGAAATTTCCCTCTCGCCGGATTTGGTATAAGGAGCAGGTATGAATTCTAAAGACGCTAAAGACGACAATCTGGGATATACGGGCACAGGTGAACCGGAAGATGTTCTGCGCTGGGCATTCGCGCAATTCCAGCCCGATATCGCCTTTGCGGCCAGCTTCGAAAACACCGTCCTGATCGAGATGATGGCGCAGATACGGCCTGATATCCGGGTCTTCTCGCTTGATACCGGGCGCTTGCCGGAAGAGACGTTCCAATGTGCGCAGGAAGTCGAGCGGCGTTACAAGATTCGGGTCGAATGGTATTGTCCGGAGAGTGTAGCTGTCGAGCAACTTGTCCGCGAGGGCGGCGCCTACTCCTTCCGTGATAGCTTAGACGCGCGGCGGCGCTGCTGCTATATCCGCAAAGTGGAGCCGCTTAACCGGGCTTTGAGTGGACTGCGCGCCTGGATCACCGGCCTGCGTCGAGACGAGGCGGAAACACGGCACGAGTTGCCGCTAGTCGAACGCGACGCAGCCCACGGCGGGATCATCAAGATCAACCCTTTGGCTAACTGGACGCAACAGCAAGTCCTCGATTACACCCACGCGCAGCATCTACCTTACAACCGCCTGCGCGATCAAGGCTACTGCTCAATCGGCTGTGCCTGTTGTACTCGTGCGATCAAACCCGGCGAAAATCCGCGCGCCGGCCGTTGGTGGTGGGAAGCCCCCGAACACAAGGAGTGCGGACTCCACGTTAGGAACTGGCAGATTTGAAAAGGAAGACTTATTATGCAGAACATTGAAGATGACGCACAAGCGGCTACCGCCCTGGACCGCCTCGAGGCCCAGAGCGTCCATATACTCAGAGAAGCGTATCGCGAGTTCAAAAGCCTCGTGATGCTGTGGTCCATCGGCAAGGACAGCACGGTGCTGTTGTGGCTGACGCGCAAGGCATTTTTCGGGCACGTCCCTTTCCCTCTGCTCCACATCGACACAGGACACAAAATTCCAGCAATGATTAGCTACCGCGATGACATTGTCCGCCAATGGCGGCTGAACATGATTGTCGGGCAGAACACTCGCTCCCTGGCCGATAAGTGCACCTACCCAGATGGCCGCCTGACCCGCTTGGAATGCTGCAAGGCGCTCAAGACTGAGGCGATGAGAAGCACTCTCTCCGGCGAATGGCCGCGGCTGCGCTATGACCATACTGCCGGCCGCTATGTCGAGGAAATCGGGGGCGAAGCTTTCAGCGGGGTGATTGTGGGCGTCCGGGCAGACGAAGAGGGCAGCCGTTCCAAGGAACGCTACTTCTCGCCGCGTGACCGGAGCAACGACTGGAACACCAGCGAACAACCGCCGGAGTTGTGGCATCAGTATAAGACCGACTTTGCCAAAGGAACGCACATTCGCGTGCATCCTCTGCTCGATTGGACCGAACTTGACATTTGGGAGTATATCGAGCGGGAAGAGATTCCCGTGACATCATTGTATTTTGATCGTGGTGCCGGTCGGCGTTATCGTTCGCTGGGCTGCCAGCCTTGCACCGGGATGGTCGATTCAACGGCTGCGAACGTGGCCGAAATTATTGCAGAACTCAAAACCGGTAAGTTCGCCCACGTGGCCGAACGGGCCGGGCGTGAACAGGACAAGGAAGATGGCGGCGGGCTTGAGACGCTGCGTCGCTCAGGATATATGTAATGCCAGCCCTAGGGCAAACGCGCATAATGTCAATCGCAGAGGGAAAATAGTATGAAACGCCAAGACGAACTGGAACGAATGAATGTGGTTATCGTGGGCCACGTCGATCACGGCAAAAGCACCCTGATCGGCCGCCTGATGGCCGATACGAACTCGCTGCCGAGCGGTAAGCTGGAGCAGGTGCGGGCCACCTGTGCCCGCAATGCTAAGCCCTTCGAGTATGCTTTTTTACTGGATGCCCTAAAGGACGAACAGTCCCAAGGGATTACTATCGATACAGCCCGCTGCTTTTTCCAATCGGCATTGCGTCGCTATATCTTGATTGACGCCCCCGGGCACATCGAATTCCTGCGAAATATGATAACTGGTGCTTCTCGAGCAGAGGCGGCCTTGCTATTGATCGATGCACGCGAAGGTATCCAGGAAAATTCGCGCCGGCACGGCTATATTATGTCGATGCTGGGAATTAAGCGCATCTGTGTGCTTGTGAACAAGATGGACTTGGTGGACTATGATCAGAAAGTATTTGCCAAAATCTGCTCTGAATACGAGGCGTTCCTGCAGCGACTCAACGTGCATCCACTGCGGTTCATCCCGATCAGTGCTTTGCAGGGGAGCAACATCGCCCGCCGAGCCGATGCCGAGATGCCTTGGTACGATGGACCAACGGTGCTGGAACAGCTCGATGCACTGGAGCGGCCGGCATCCGTGCGGGACTTGCCGTTCCGCTTCCCCGTCCAGGATATCTATAAATTTACCGAAGACGGTGACGACCGACGCATCTTTGCTGGTACGGTGCTAACAGGCAGCGTACAGGTTAATCAGAGCGTGACTTTTTACCCGTCTGGTAAGCGTTCGCGCATTCGCTCGATTGAGGCGTTCAACGCTCCGGCGCGCGACAGTGCCGCTGCCGGCGAAGCCACCGGGTTTACCTTGGAGACGCAGATCTACATCCGCCCCGGCGAACTTATGACTCGGGATGACCAACCTGCGCCACTGATTGGCCGCCGCTTCCGGGCCAACCTCTTCTGGATGGGACAGGCACCGATGATTTACGGTAAGACCTACAAGCTGAAGATCGGCGCCGCGCAGGTGCCGCTCAAATTGGTTGAAGTGCTCAGTGTGCTCGATGCCGCCGATTTCGTTTCAGAACATTCCACCCAGCAGGTGGATCGTCACGACGTGGCCGAGTGCGTGCTCGAGACCCATCGCCCCGTGGCCTTCGATCAGATCGACCAGGTGCTACACACAGGACGTTTTGTGATTGTGGACGACTACGAAATCGCGGGCGCGGGCATTGCCCTCGAGCGCGTCAACGATACTGTGTCAACGCTGGATTCGCACGTTAAAGCGCGCGAGTTCGCCTGGGAAAGTGGCGGGGTTATGCCGAGCGAGCGAGCGGCGGCTTACGGCCATAGAGCGAAATTCGTCTTGCTGACGGGCAATGACAATGGCCCGCTGACGACGCTGGCCGAGCGCATAGAGCAGGCGCTGTTCAAGTCCGGCTTCAAGACTTATTACGCCCGACCGGCCAATGTGGCGCAGGGACTAGATGCCGACCTCAGTTATCGCGGAGAGGCGCGCGACGAGCACGTGCGTCGCCTAGGAGAGCTGGCTCGCATCCTGACCGACTCCGGTCAGATCCTGATTACCTCGCTCGCGGGTGCCGATGAGCACGACGTGCGGATGCTGGAATTGCTGAACAGTCCACACGAGATTCTCGTGGTCCGGCTGGGTGAGATGCTCGGCACGCGCATTTCACCGCACTTGACCTTGGCCGCCGATACGGCCCCGGAGGTAGGCGCTACGGCAGTGCGCAAACTACTCTACGACAAGAAAATCATTGCCGACTACCAGATTTAGCCGGCTTGGAGAATATATGGAAACTCATCTCAGAAGTTGGCTGAAGTCCTTTACTTGGCGCATTGCCGGGATTGTTCTTCTTGGTGGCATTTCTTATCTCTTAACGAAGGATTTGCGGCAAACCACTTGGATAACCATCATTTTTCATAGCATTCGCACGGTCCTTTATTACCTCCACGAGCGCTGGTGGGAACATATTTTGTGGGGCAGGATTATGCATCCTTTGTCGGGCTTGCCCGTGAAGAAAGATCTGACTCTGGAAGACCACGAAGCTATTCGAAATCTGTTGCAGGAACGAAAGTGCCTTGCTTCAGCAGATTACGAAATTTAATGAAGAAAGAATTTCACACTCTGAGCACACCTGAAAAATCTTTACCTCCGGAAACGAAACTCATCCCCGGGGTGCGCACTGGCTCGCTCTGCCGGCCGGCACTATTTCGTCTGCAATAGCCCCAAATCGTCTTTCGCATATAACCCAGCCGAAGAAGAGCTTTCTCGAAGTCGCTTTTAAGGTAGCCTGCCTGTCTGCTCTACTGGGGCAGCTCCAGCAGATCCCCGTGATTATCGAAAACAAGGAATGATGAGCTTTATGACTGATACAACCTGCCGTTTACCAGAAGCGTTTGCCCAAGACCTCGAAGCACACGCGCAAGACGTCGAGCGCTTTGTCGCGGGCGATTTGTCTGCCTCAATCCTGAAGTCGCGGCGGGTGCCGCGCGGTATCTACGAACAGCGCCGGGATGGCACCTATATGGTACGCGTACGTGTGCCGGGTGGCGCAATCGACGCGGTCCAGGCTCGGGCCCTGGCCACTGTCGCCTCGCGCTATGGAGCCGGCACGCTGCACTGCACCACCCGCCAGGACATCCAGCTTCACGACGTGCGCATCGAAGAAACACCTGCCGTGCTACGTGAATTGTTTCGTGCTGGACTCACTTCCAAGGGCGGCGGCGGCAATACGGTGCGCAACGTCACTGCCTGTCCTTTCGCTGGTGTCTGCCCCGCCGAATGTTTCGATGTCACGCCTTGCGCGCAGGCCGTGACCGAATATCTGATTGGCCTGCCAGGCAGTTATAACCTACCGAGGAAGTACAAGATCGCTTTCAGCGGCTGCAGCGCCGATTGTGCCTTGGCCCAAGTCAACGACCTTGGCTTTATTGCCCAGGTACGCGATGGCAAACCTGGCTTCAGCGTCTATGCCGGCGGCGGTATGGGAGCGGAGTCGCGAGTAGCTGACCAGATGCAGGAATGGCTGCCGGCAGAAGAAGTCGTCCGAGTGGCAGAGGCCGTGCGACGGCTTTTTGAGCGACTGGGCGACCGGCGCAACCGCCGTCGCGCCCGCTTGCGTTTTGCCGTGGCGCGAGTTGGCGCCGAGGCCTTCCACGAGATGTTTGTTGA
>CAZUCG010000069.1:5490-9366 GCA_964619145.1 uncultured Lentisphaeraceae bacterium
TTCAGCCAGGAAAAGATGTTGCGAGTCACTCAGGACCAACATCTGCTGTTGCGTTTCGTCCGCGAGAGCGATCTCACCGCGTTGCGCGACGAACTGGAGCAGGTGCACGCAGTTGATGCCCTGCAATATACTGCTTTGCACGCCTTTACCGCTTGCACGGGTGCGGCGACCTGTCGATTAGGTCTGTGCCTTGCTCAAAATGCTGCTCGCGCCTGTGCTACAGCCTTGGCGGAAGCCGGGATCGATAGCGCTGTGCTGCAAGCCGTGGACATCCGTATGAACGGCTGCGCCAATGCCTGCGGTCAACACCCCGTCGGCTCGATCGGCCTGTTCGGTTCGGCCCAAAGAGTGGGTGCGCGCTTGCTGCCTGCCTACCGGGTGCTGTTGGGAGCGCGACGGAGCGAAGCGCGTGTCCGCCTAGGCGAGGTGATCGGCACAGTACCCGCCCGGGCATTGCCAGCTTTTCTCGTGGATTTGCTGCGCGACTTCCAGAGCGCGCGACTTCCAGGCGAAACGTTCACAAATTACTTTGAGCGCAAGAGCAAACCGCATTTTCAGCTTATTTTGGAACGCCACGCCCAGGTGCCGCTTGCGACGGACGAGCCGACATTTTATCACGATTGGGGCAGTGATGAGGAGTTTAGCCTGGCTGGACGCGGTGCGGGCGAATGCGGTGCGGGCGTCTTTGAACTGATCGCCGAAGACCTGGCCGCTGCCGGCAAAGCGCTGAAGCCGGAAACGGCCGCCGGCGATGAACTATTCGCCGGACTGCTGGCAACTGCTCGGGCCTTGCTGATTACGCGCGGTTTCGACTCTAAGGATACGGATGCCATCCTCCGAGCCTTCGAGACGCATTTCTTGGATAGCGGCTTGGTTGACGCTGAATTTCGTGGGCTGCTGGCAAGAGCCCGCGGCTATCGTGAGGGTTGGCAGGAAGCCCTAGCCGGACGACGCGAGGAAATTCAACGCTTGCTGGAGCGCATCGAACAGCTCTATGCCAGTATGGACGCAGAACTGCGTTTCCATCTGCCGGAGACGGCAGCTGCGGCTGTTGCGCCGGCAACCTGTGGCGCTGCCAAGGCGACAGCCGAGCTCGACCTGCGCGGCGTCGCTTGTCCGATAAACTTTATGAAAGCCAAGCTGCGGTTGGAGACGATGGAGGTCGGCGGGCTACTCGATGTCTTGCTGGACGACGGTAAGCCTGCCCAAAACGTGCCAGTTAGCCTCCGCAACACGGGGCAAGAGATTGTCGAAACGCGCCCAATGAGCGACGGCAACTGGCGCGTGACGATCAAGAAGGCTAAACCCTAGCGGTATTTGCCGGAACGAACACTCTGCAAAGAAGGGCTTGAGAGCTTGCAGTTTATCGGGAGAAGTAAAGCGCCCGAGCAACAGGGTGTTTGAATGCTCTACTACGTCTGCAGAGAGACTGTCCTGGCTGCCAGATTTCAGCAGCATTGCCGCGCGAGAAAACTTATTTCCTGAGTTGTAAACGCACAAATCCGGGTTAATTTTACCTTGGTTCTGCTTCTCTCCTTTTAGGTTTAAGAAGCTGGGTTCTCAAAAAACAAAAGGCAGCTGCACTTTTGTTAAATATCATACCTCAGCAGAGAAACTGGGACCTCAGCGGAGTTTTATTAATACTTTCAAAACGATGGAGTGTAACGATGTATGAAGAGAGCGTGAGCGCAGCCGCACAGGTCGGCGTTGGTAAAGTCCGCTTTCTGCGCGAGAACCCACTTGGATACTTGATTGCCTCTATGCTGGCAGGTGTTTATGTCGGTTTCGGTATCGTCCTGATCTTCGCAGTAGGCGCACCTTTTGCCCAGCTTGATCACCCGGCTTTCAGGCTCGTGATGGGAGCTTCATTCGGCCTGGCCTTGACGCTGGTGGTTTTTGCCGGTTCCGAGCTGTTTACCGGCAACACTATGTATCTGACTTTTTCGGCGCTGCGTCGAGAGACCGGCTGGAAAGAACTGCTGTTGGTGTGGGTGCTGTCCTGGTTCGGTAATCTAGTTGGCTCGCTACTGCTGGCTTGGTTGGTTGTGCGCTCCGGCAGCATCGCTCACGCGCTGCCGCTAATTGTGCAGGCCTCAGCAACGAAAATGCAGGCCCCGGTCTGGGAATTGCTCGGTCGCGGATTGCTGTGCAATATGCTGGTCTGCCTGGCGCTCTGGACAGCGGGCCGCACCCGGTCTGACGCGGCCAAAATTCTGTTGATCTGCCTCTGCCTTTTCGCTTTCATCGGCTCCAGCTTTGAACACAGCATCGCCAATATGTCGCTGTTGGGTATGGGGCTAATGGCCCCCGCAGCCGAGGGTATCGGCTGGAACGGCTACTGGTATAACCTCGGCTGGGTCTCGCTGGGCAATATTGTCGGCGGTGCCGTCGTGATGGCGGGCGGATATACCCTGATGGCCAAGACGAAAACAACGGCTAAATAACGCAATTTAACAATCTTAATGCGAGGCGCATAATGACACCTGAAAAATTAACCATTATCGGCAATGGTATGGCAGGCGGAAAGCTTATTGAAGAGCTGCTGGAGCACGCCCCCGGCCGATTTGAGATCACGGTGGTCGGCGATGAGCCTAGCGGCAACTATAACCGCATCAAGCTGGCGCTCCGACTAAAAGAAGAGCTCCCACAGGATTTTTTCCTGAACACCCCGGAATGGTACGCGGCCAATGGTGTGCAGGCTCGGCTCGGGCACCCGGTAGCCGAAATCTCACGCTCGGCCAAGACTGTTTCTTTGGCTGATGGGACGGTTCTGCCCTACGACAAGCTGGTGCTGGCAACTGGCTCGCGGCCGTTTATCCCGCCCTTGAACGGACTCGACCTGCCAGGAATTTTCGCCTTGCGCCGTCTTGAGGACGTCGAGACGGTGCGCCATTTTCTACAGGACAAGTCACAGGTTATGGTCGTCGGTGGTGGGCTGCTTGGGTTGGAGCTGTCGCTGGTGCTGCGCCTACTGGGAAAGCGAGTGACGGTTTCGCACCTGATGCCGACCCTGATGGAGCTGCAATTGCCGGAAGAGGCGGGCCGTTTCCTTGAACGACACCTAGAGAAACTGCAAATCCGTTTCATTATGGGTACCTATATTACCGACTTGAAAGGAACTACGGCGGGGGTGGAAAAGGCGGTCTTCAAAGATGGCACGACCTGCCAAACCGACGCCGTGTTTTTTAATTGCGGGATCCGCCCGAATGTCGATCTGGCTCGCGCATCTGGGCTGAACTGTAATAAAGGGATTATTATCAATGATCGGTTTCAAACTAACGACGTGAATATTTTTGCTTGCGGCGAATGCCTCGAGTTTCGAGGGGAAACCTGGGGCCTGGTAGCGCCTGTTTACGAACAAGCCCGGGTGCTGGCCGCGATTCTGAGTGGCGGCCCAGATGTCTATGTGCCGTCTCCACCAGCGCCAACCCGGATGAAGTCGGATCTCCCGGTGATCAGTATGGGACGCTTCAAGCCCACCCCAGACGATGAAGTCACCTTGTTCACGGAGCCCGCATCCGGGATCTACAAGCAGCTCATCAGTCGGGATAACATCCTGCTGGGGGCCATCCTCGTGGGCGAAGACCTGAACGCTGACCTGATTTCTCTGCACTATACAGCCAAAATACCGCTGCCTGTCCGGCGAGCAGATTTGCTCTTCCCCGGTGCACGGGCCGGCGACGGCATCGTGGACGGGACGCTGATTCCCGACGCTGCGCGTATCTGCGACTGCCAAGGCGTCAGTGCGGAAAAAGTCCGCCAGTCGATTCGTCAGGGCAACGACACCCTGTACAAAGTTATGCTGAATACCAAAGCCGGGACGGGCTGCGGCAATTGTAAGAACAAACTGAAGGCGCTGCTGATTGCCGAAGTCGG
>CAZUCG010000070.1:0-9345 GCA_964619145.1 uncultured Lentisphaeraceae bacterium
TCAGCGCCTCGAAAATCGCCACCGGTTGCGAAGACGAGGTGAGTTTCGAAATCTATGGTCGCAAGGGCGCTTTGAAGATGTTGCCGATGGAGCTGCATAGACTATATTATTATGATTGTGCCGCCACAGCCACACCGCTCGGCGGCTTGCGCGGCTGGACGGCGATCGACTGCGGACAGCGCTACCAGCCGCCAGCTGGCTTCCCAACCCCGAAAGCATCCATCGGCTGGATGCGCGGCCATCAGCAATGCCTGTATAACTTCCTAAAATCCGTCCATTCCGGGGTCGAGACGGGCCCGACTCTGGCCCACGGCGTGTATCTGCAATATCTGCTGGAGAAAATTAAACAATCCGCCGCTACCCGGCAGTGGGTGACACTAGAATAAAGGCCATCCCAAAAGCTAAAGATAATTTAAGCCGCGAAAACGCTAAAAGCACGAAAAAACACCGAAGATAAAGAAAGTGGCGATGTCTGTCAGCAGACTACAATGGCTAGTCGCTGGAGAATAATGCGCGGTTGAAAAGCAGCCAGCTTTTGAGACGGGCACTATGATAATCAGCGCTGAAGGGTAAATATCTGCTAATGGGCAACGCTTTGGTTAGTTTAAGGATACCGCTATGAATAAAAAATTATTGCTTGGCTGGGGCGAGACAGATATCACGCCTGCGAACGCCAAAGTCGAGCTGTCAGGACAATATTATCAGCGCCTGGCGACAGGCATCCATTCCCGACTCAAGGTCGTGGTCTTGGCACTCGATAATGGCTCAGAACAAGCTGTTCTGGTCGCCTTGGATGTGGTCGGCTTTACCGAAGACCTGCAGCTGGATATTCGCAGTATGGCCGCCGAAGCTATCCCGGAAATTCGCTCCGAGTGCATTTTTCTGAATGCCACCCACACGCATAACGCGCCCTACACTCGCCCCAGTGGGCTGTTTCGCGATTGGCTGCCGCTAGACTCCGAGGCTCTGCAGCCAGTTGATTACGTCGCTTTCCTGAAAGCACAAATCCTGGCGGCTATCTGCGCGGCTTGGTCCAAGCGCGCTCCTGGCGGCATCGCAGCGGCTTTCGGACGAGCGTCTATCGGGCATTGCCGGAGGGCAGTCTATTCAGATGGAACGGCAGAAATGTATGGCGATACTAGCCGGCGCGATTTCGTGGGACTGGAATCCGGTGAGGATTCCGGTGTCGAAATGCTCTTTACCTTCTCAGAGGCAGGCAAACCGAGCGGGATGATCGTTAACCTGGCTTGCCCAGCCCAAGTGATGGAGGCGACCTATAAAATCTCAGCCGATTATCTCGGCGCCGCTCGAGAGAACCTGAAACAAAATTTTGGCCCGGATTTTCATACCTTGTGCCAAATCAGCGCCGCGGGCTGCCAGTCGCCGCGAGACTTAGTCCGCAACCAAGACCGCGGACCGGATTTTTGGCACGCCGACGGCGTGCCGGTGCACGCAGCCAGTTTGAGCCAGGCGGTGCTGGCGGCATTCCCGCAGACGGCAGGGAAGATCGACTACGCACCACCATTTCGGCATACCTGCCGACGCTTGGCCCTGCCAGTACGCCGGGCGTCCTATCAAGAGTACGTGCAGGCCCAAAATACGCTCAGCGGATTGCTGGCCAAACAACCGGAACGCGAGGCCTTCGAGGATTTTTGCCGGGAGACACATAGCAACGAGGCCATCCCCGGTCGGCCAGGACCGTACGACAGCAAATTGCATCATTTTGTGCTTATTCAGAATGCCAAGGCGGTAATCAAACGCTACGAGAACCAAGACGAGAAGCCGAATTTTGAGTACGACTTGCAGGCGCTGCGTATCGGTGACAACGCGATGGTCAATTGTCCATTCGAACTGTATCTCTGCTTTGGACAAATTATCAAAGCGCGCTCTAGCGCCCGGCAGACATTCGTGGTGCAGCTCTCCGGCGGCACTGGCGGATACCTCCCCAGTCCCGAAAGCGAGCGCTTCGGTGGCTACGGCGGCTTGATTATCAATGGCCAGGTCGGAGCCGACGGCGGCTACCGACTGGTCGATGCCGCCCTGGAGAGAATTCAAGAACTGTTGTAAGTTGTAAGTTGAATGTCCATATTGTCTAATTCAAGGAGCTCCAAGGATGAAAAAACCTCAGGCCAAAGCCGCTTTCGTGGGCTTTGGCGAAATCAATACCCCGAGAGAATTTATCGAGCAGCGCTGTGAAGAAGCACTCCTGGCGCTACAACAACGTGGCATTACCTTGTTTGCTGCCACAGCTGTCAGCGATGACCCGGGCGGTTGCCAGGCAGAGCGCGCCAGACAACAACTGTCTGGCGCTGAATTCGATGCCTTGGTGGTCTGCATAGCAGGCTGGATTCCGAGCTGGGCCGTCCTCAAGACTATCGAGCCTTTCAAGCATAAACCGATACTGCTCTGGGGTTTGAGCGGCTGGCGAGAGAATGGCCGTTTCGTGACTACGGCCGACCAGGCCGGTACGACTGCTTTGCGCGCACCCCTGCAACAGATGGGCTTTAACTGCCAGTACTTGGTGAATTTCAAGGACCAGCCGCCGCGCTATGACGAGGCGGCCGATTTCCTGTTCGCCGCCAGCGCCCAAGCCGTGCTGCGCCGAGCAGTGATTGGTATGAGCGGCTACCGCGATATGAAGCTCTATGGGACGATGTACGACGGAGTCGCCCTGAAACGCCAGCTCGGTTGCGAATTCGAGCACTTCGACCTGCTGGAAATTCAGTCTTTGATGCAGGCAGTGCCAGAGACAGAAGTCAGCCGCTTGGCCCAAGAACTCAAGACCCGCTGGCAGTTCGTGCGTGAACCACAGCCCGGGACGCTGGAGAATTCCGTGCGGCTGGGCCTGGCCTGCAAGGCCAAAATCGAAGAGCGCGGCTATGCCGCATTTTCATTCTGCGATGTCGATGGCGTCAAGAAGTTGCTGCAATTCGCCCCGGCCGGAGCCCTGACCCTGCTGCACGACGAAATCGACCTGCCGAGCATCCCTGAGAACGACTCTTATGGCGCTGTGACCCAGGTGCTGGTACAGGCCCTGACCGGCGAAGTGCCGGCATATCTGGAATTCTACGAATTCAGTCGTACTTCGGCCCTGATGGGCGTGCCTGACTACGTCCCTGGCAATATCGTGGAGGGCAAAGTCACCGTGATGCCGAATGCTTTCGGCGCATTTGGCGAGGGCTTGCTTAATGTCTCCCGGCTCAAAACCGGCCCGGTGACTATCGTCAGACTAGCCTGCCAAGACGGGCAGTTCTTCTTGCACACCGCCACTGGCGAAGCCGTGCAGCCGGAGCCCTGGGAAGAGGCCGGCTGGGCAGCACCAGCACCGCAATTGCCTAGCCTGGAAATAAAATTCGGCAAAAGCTCGGAGGCCTTCCTGCAAGATGT
This sequence comes from uncultured Lentisphaeraceae bacterium, assembly GCA_964619145.1. Classification (GTDB taxonomy): domain Bacteria; phylum Verrucomicrobiota; class Lentisphaeria; order Oligosphaerales; family Oligosphaeraceae; genus JAAZIZ01. The sequence goes on from CAZUCG010000070.1 coordinate 3,388, forward strand.
CCAAGGCCAGCACTACATCCTCGCGTACGGCAATATCCTGCCCCGGCTGAGGGCCTTCGCGAAAATCAACCAGCTGGCGTTGCGGGAGTTCTGAGTTGACAGCACGACTGCCAGTAGCAGACCAACGATGATAGATATGCATTCACATATTTTGCCCGGCATAGACGACGGTGCCCAGTCTTTGGACGAGGCGCTGGCGCTAGCCCGGCAGGCCAGCCAGGATGGTACCACGCTGGCCTTCCTGACGCCGCATTCCTGGGGTACAATCCCGGCCTGTCTGGCCAAACGACAACAGTCGTTGCGGTTATTCCAAGATGCCTGGCGACACGAGAATTCCGCCTTGCAAATCCGCACTGGCTTAGAATGCTTCCTGCAAGACCATATTTTCGACGCAGTCCTGCAGTATCCGGACTGCTTCTATCAGAGTAACAACAAGCAACGCCTGCTACTGCTGGAGTTGCCTTGGGACTACGATTTCAGATTGCTGGCAAATGTGCTCTTCCAGGCACAACTGCGGGAAATAACCCTGGTGCTGGCCCACCCCGAACGCTATGTCGGATTCTTGCGCCAAGCGCATATATTGCCGGACTTGCTGGAGAAGGGGCTGTATCTGCAATTCAACGCCAGCGCTTTTAGCGGCGGCATCTGGAGCTGGCGGCGGCGCAAAATAATAATCCAACTGCTGCGCTCTGCCCCGACCCAAATGCTCTTGGGCAGTGATGCGCACGATGTCAATAGCCGTCCGGCTTTGCTCTCGCCAGCTCGGGGACCAATAGTGAAGGCCTTGGGGGAGACGATGTGGCAGCAAATTACTGCCAGCAATCCTGCCCGGCTCTTGGGATTATAAGGCGCAGTCCACTTTCTGCTCAGCGAATTTGAACGATACCAGTACGACCTCGTTCTGCTGACAAAAATCCTTGACCTGCTGCCACTCGCGCTCTTGTAAGTCATCTTTGCAAAGTACGATCTTCTGGAATTTCTGCACTCGCCAGATTTGCGGCAGGTCATATAAGTCACCCAGGACTTTCAGGCCATAACAATAACCCTGCTTGAAGACCCGGTCGCTGTCAAGAAAACCGATGATCTTCTCTTTGCCGATGCGCCTTTCTGAATTCATTAAGTTATTCATATACAAGAGCGCTCCCTGCCCAATGCCATAAATCAGCACACTAGTCATTTCTTCCATCTGCAGCGGGGAAAAATTGTGATGCCGGACTAATAGTGTGCGAATATACAGCAGCCCTAGCCGCTCGGCCTCAATGCCGAAGAAGGATATCCCCAAGGCATAAAAGAAAGATTTGGCCGGGAGAGTGAACCCCGGCATCAGCAGCGAATACGCGTATGAGAGCAAGAATCCTAACACCAGAATCCGCAGCATCCGGAAATGGTCATCCGGCACACAGTGATTCCAGAAAATCTGATAGGTCTTGGACAGCAGTAGTACGAGGAAGACCAGCGCAATCCACTGTATCATCACCACCATTTGTGGTCGGTGCTCCTTGGCCACCAGAAAGAAGGCCAGGAAGATGATGCCCAAATCCCAGAGCGGATGCAGGATATTCAAAATAATGCCGGTCCGGGCCAAGGCAAAATGGCCATAGAATAGCCTGGTGGAATTCCATAGCTCAATTACTGCAATGCGGTGTATTACCAGGCTGAAGGCCACCAGCGCGGTCAGGAAAGCCAGCCACGGCAAGTGCTTGGGAATAAAAACGCAGAGAATCGCCATAGCACACAGTAAGAACGCTAACAGGTAGATGGTGCTAACAGTCTTGCGTTGGTTGTTCTGAAAATAATTCAGCAGCCGATGGTGTATATGCAGCCGGTCTGGCTTCATCAAACCCACGCTATGGTCATCTAAATGCAGCAATTTGTAGGTAAAGCGTCGCCAGATGGCCAAAGTGGTGTCGAGAATTGGTATCCCGCAGGCCAAGATAGGCACCACAATGGTCGGGATGGTCGCTTGCTTGGTACTGGTAATGATGCCGATGCAGCCCAGGATATAGCCGATGAACATACTGCCAGTGTCACCCATAAAAATCTTGGCGGGGTGGAGGTTGTAGCGTAAGAACCCCAAACAGGCGGCCGCCAGGCAGATGATCTGGAAAGCATTTTTGCCATCGCCCTGCATTAGCATCACACCACCCAGGCAGAATGACGAGATAATGGCGATGCCGCCGGCCAAGCCATCGACGCCATCGATGAAATTGAAGGCATTTACCATCCCGGTAATCCAGAAGGCCGTGGCGATTAAGCTCAACCAGGTCGGCAATATCATTGAGCCGATTGCATCGAAGCGGATGCCGAAATGCCAGGCCATCAGCGCTATGCCCAACTGGCATAATAATTTCCACTTGGCCGAGATGCCAAACCGGTCATCCAGCACGCCTAGGACTACCAAGGGTATGAGGGGAATAAAGTATTGCAGGGATTGCAGCGGCAGAACAAAGGCACCCCAGCGCTCCGACCACAAGCTGAATAAAACCAGCCCCAGGCAGTACGCCAATACCATTGCCAGGCCACCACCACGCGGTATAGCAGTCTGGTGGATGTGCCGCCCACCAGTATGACCATCGAGTAAACCCAAACGCGGGAAAACCTTGAGGCAATATCGAGTCAATAACAAGCTGGCCAGTCCAATTAACAAAAACATCGTCAGCAGAGATGGCCATAATTTGACCAGCAAGACAAAAAAACTTTCTGGTTTGGGCATAATAATTTGAGGGGTAGGAAACCAAGACAAGCATTCTGGAACAGCAATTGGGCCAACGGCAAAAGTATCTCGAGAGCGCAAAAGATTGTGCTCGCAGCCACGTGGCAAATGTGGCAAAAGACTGAAAGTAATGGCGGAAGTGTGAAATACAAGCCAGCAAGGGATTTCTACTCCTTAAATCTGCTGAAAAAGACAACCCCTGCGCTGCCGCCTCCGTTGGCGTCTCCTGATACTTCCCCGCCGGCGGGTGCTGATAAGTCTGCCAATTACTGCGCCGCCATCAGCTGTTGGAATTCCTCGCGGGGCAGGGTGCGCGAATACGCTGATTGTTCGAAAGTCTCGGCGTAGCGTATTTTCTTCGCAGCCGCCTCGCCGTGGGTCTGGCAAAGCCAGTCGCGGGCTTCGTCGGCCGCGAATTCGAAGCGCTTGACCCAGCGCAGCAACCAGTCGCGGCGTTCTGCACGACTCATCTTGTCGGCCTGGAAATCCTTGTGGCCGTCGCTCCAGGGCAGCCATTCGAAATATTGCGAGGCGTGGCATTCCATCATATCGAGCTTGCGCTCCAGCACGCTGTCGATTTCCACTGCGGCATCAGGGCGGTGTGGCCGCGGGTCCTGAAAACGGTCGTAACTGTAAACGTAAATCGGCAGTGTCTCCGGTATGGGGGTATCCTCGCAAAAATGCGGCACCTTGACGATATAGGCGGTGTCCTGTACCAGCTGGGCTGTGGCGCGGTGGTCGGGATGGTAATCGCACAGACGATGGGAAATGACCACATCCGGGGCGAATTTGCGGATCAAGCGCAGCATCTCTTTGCGGTTTTCCAGCGTCGCCTCCAGTCCGCACGGATGGTCCAGGACCTGATATTCCTGCAAGCCGCCGATCCGTCCAGAGGCAAGGGCTTCTTGTTTGCGGCGGGCGGCAGTCTCAGCTCGAGACAAGCTGAAATGCCCAGTGTCGCCATTGGTCGCCGAGATGAATTTTACCACGTGTCCAGCCGCGACCCATTTGCTGGCGGTGCCACCGCACAAGACATCGGGATCATCTGGATGGGCGCCGATGAACAGCAGGCGTTTTTGCTTCATTGTTAATCCTTTTCCTTGTCCAAAACATCTCCCAGGCAGAGTGAATTTTAGCCTGATGTTGTGAGTTATTGCAAATTCTTCAGCATTTCGCTGATTTCATTAGAGCGTCGGTACTTAGCAAAGAAGTACTCCTGGGATTCGCCAGCCTGGAAGGCCCCTGGTGCCGGCGCGGTGCCAGCGAAATAACCCGGCTCCATACCCGGGAAGGCCGGGTATTCTTGTCCCGCGAGCGTAAACGGCTTTGACAAATCGAGTCCGCGCGCCAAAGCCGGTGATTCTTTGGGCAGGGTCAGGTCGGGCAGGCCATCTTTGCCGGCGCTATTCCACAAGGTGCTGAATTGTTCCGGGGGCAGGGTGAGGTTATGTTCGTGTACTGCGGGCTCGCGGTATTCCACGGGCTCGCGGTCAGCGAAGTGGTAGTAGAGATTCCCGGCCATTAGTTCCTGGCTGCGGGGGCTGATCCGCCAACGCGCCTCGGCAATGTTATTGGCGAAGAAAAACGGCATTTTCTGGCGGAATCGGTTACATAGGTACTCGACCGTGAAAGGCGTCGAGGAGCCGCCGTAAAGCGTGTTGTGGTAGATATAGACCTTACCGGCATCGACTGGGTCGGGCGGATTTTCCTTGTACACCGACTTGCCATCGACAAGAGTGAAATTCTCCTCGTCAGCGCAATGCGGTCGATGCGATTCGCAGTGGACATAGATTTGCGAGCCGCCATCGGGTTTCTGAATCAGCAGATTGCGGTAATGGTACTCTAACCGCGGCGCACGAGAATGCCGGAGGTTATGGATGCGCAGCGGGATGCCGCAGTTCGCGTAGATGTTATGATGAAAACTTCCAGTGGTGCCAATGCCAGTACACAGACCGACGCTAGACATCTCGCGAATGACATTCCCAGAACACTCTACCCCAGGAGCAAAGGCATCAATGCCAATCAGCCCCTGCAGAATGTAATTATCTTTTACCACATTGTTCGGGCTGGTGATATAAACGCCGATGTCATCTGAACTGGAAGTGCCGATGATGTACTTGAAAATAAGATACATCAGACCGCCACGCATATCATCTGCCGCCCGCAGCTTGAAAGTCTCACTCTGGACAAAACCAGCAGTCAGGATATTGTCGCGGATGATATTGTGGTGCGCGCCGTCACGTAGCCAAATCCGCCGCCCGCCGTGCATCAGCAGGCAGCGCTCAACTAGATTCTGCGAGCAATCCTTGCCAGTGAATTCAATCTGACAGCGGCTGCCGCGTAAATGCAAGTCCCGAAAAACTAGCTGACTCTGATTTTTGACCACAAAGCCATTGCCAGCGACAACGGTGATCTGATGCTGCTCCGGACGAGAAGCATTGGCAAAACGCAGGTAAAAAACGCCGTCCTGCCAGCCAGAGAGGACGTAGCCCAGGGCCGGCCAGAAAAGTTCTTTGCGGTCACCGAAATAACGGTGCTTGACTTGAATCCCAACCGGCAATTTCAGCAAGTCCAGACCGGGGATGCGCTTGCAGTCCGCCTCGAACCTGCTCCAGAGCATATCTTCGTCAATCTCCTCCGGGAGTTCGTTCCAGACTGGTAAGGCCATCGTCAGGCGATTGATATAGCCCATCATCTTGCCGTCGAACATCACTAAGTCGGGGCGCGAGGGCAAGGCGGCCTTCCAGACCCGCGGGCCGATTTCCGGCGCCGGCTGCCAATCCGCCAACACTTGTCCCTCTGGCTCGACGACGCTCAGGAACGCTCCGTCTGGGCCGCGACTGCCTTGAAAAACAATCGGCGAGCCCTCTTGCCCCGAACGCGGGAAATCTATTTGTTCGCGATAGACGCCCGAGCCGATGTGGACAGTGTCGCCAGGCGCCGCGACTGCCGCCGCTTGGCTGATGCTGGCAAAGGGGGCTGCCTGGGTGCCGGCGGCGTCAGCCTTGCCAGCAGTTGAGACGTAAAAATCACCAGCAGACAGCGTCGCTAGCGAACTGATTATCGCCATTGCCGTTAACCCTAAATCCTTCAGCATTTCTTACTCCCTGTGTATTTAACATTATTCGTAAAGCTTAGCAAATCTTGGAACCGCGGAACCCCAGCTCAGCATCTTATATTCCCGGCGAGTAGCAAGCGGCCTCCCTCCCCCCTTTCCCCTGCCTGCCGCCGGAGGCGGCAGGCAG